>DASTGW010000167.1:0-8547 GCA_035718705.1 Terriglobales bacterium
TCTGGCCAACGGCAGCAAGAGCGGATACAACTTCGTTGTGACTCCGGCCAACGCCGTGAACAACTCCAACACGACTTATGCCACGACCGGTGATCCGGTTTCGTCGCAGACCGGTACCCGTCACTTTTACTCTGACCAGTCGGGCGTCATCCGTTATGACGCGACAGCCCAGGCGACAGCGAACAGCAACCCGCTGCAATAACAGCGATAGTGCCTGTGTTCTTCGAGAGAGCAGGTCCGCCTGCTCTCTTCTTTATTTCTGCATAATCAGTTATCCGCTGTATGTATAAGCAACTTGATTCCTTCGATAATCTTTCCTTGATCGCGGTTGACGATCGGCATACATACAACAGTTACCGTAGTGAGTCGAGTCTTGCCATCTCGGCTGCCGAACGACCAAGCAATTTAGTTAAGAACTCAGGAGTGTCGTGATGCCGGGGTACGAAACGCCTACTCAAGAAGTCGAGAGTGAAGTGTCAGAACCATCGGAGACGCTGCAGAATCCGCGCTCTCCCGTTGTATTCCGGCTTTGGAGCAACGGGCAGGCACTGGTCCGAAAAATCGACAGCAAGATTCCCTTCTCGGTCACCCTTCAGACATTCGCGTTCATCGCCGTAATGACGTGGTTTGCTTTGTTTGCCCCCTTGAGAACTTCATCGATCAACGATCTGGATCTTGGGTGGCACCTGCGGTCAGGCGAATGGATCGTGCAGCATCATGAGTTGCCGAAAACGGACCCTTTCTCCATCACCGGAGGCACGGCACCATGGGTCGCGTACAGCTGGCCTTTCAGCGTGATGATTTATGAGTTTGCCAAGAACTTCGATTTCCAAGGCATTGCTGCGTACTCCACCCTGATCTGGTTCGGAACCATCCTCCTGTTCTTCATGCTGGTACGCGGGCAGGGAGCTTCCTTCTGGCGTGCCTTGGGATTGACGTTCATTGCGGGAAACATATTCCCCCGCGTAATCTCTCCGCGGCCAGGAACCATCACGATCTTGTTGTTCCTGCTGTCCTTCCATGTACTACTCAAGGAAAGGCAGAAGGGCTATTCGCGAATTACGTGGGTATTGCCCGTCATCATCTGGGCTTGGTCAAATATTCACGTTCAATTCGTCTACGGGCTGTTTATCCTCGGGTTGTTCTGCGTTGAGCCCATTCTGGATTGGCTATTCCTGAAAGGCAGCCAGCCACAGAAATGGTCGCCGCGTTTATGGTCGGTGCTTGCGGTCAGCGTGGCCTCCACGCTCTTGAATCCGTATGGATTCGGACCGTACCAGGTTATCCTCGACTTCATCCATCAGCCCCTTCTGGCCGGTTTCGTCGTGGAAACCAGTGCAATGCCTTTCACGATTCACATTCACTACATGGTGCTGCTGCTGAGCCTGGCAGCCGCATACGGGTTGGCCCACCGCAAACCTATTCGGCCTCTTTGGGTTGTGCTGCTGATCTGGGCGACTTGCTCCGCCTTCAGAATGGAACGCGATATCTGGCTTGTAACCACGATCGCCGCAGCGCTTCTCGCCACCCCTTCCTCCCTGAAGGAACCGAGAGAACAGATTTCAAACCGCGTATGGATCTACGGAACCGTCGGAATTTTGATTGCCGTACTTCTATCGATCAAGGTGCTGCCCTCCAACAAATACATGGCAGGACTGCTTGCCATAGAGCTCCCCGTTGGCGCTGTGGCTTATGTTCACGAACACCATCTTTCGGGTCCGCTGTTCAACGACTACGACTGGGGCGGGTTCCTGATTTATGCGCTGCCTGAAATCCCCGTCGCTATGGATGGCCGCACGAATGTTCACGGACAGGATGAAGTAGGGCGCTCGATCAACACCTGGATGTTGCGGCCCGGTTGGAATTACGACCCCCTGCTCGTGAATGCCAACCTCGTGATTGGCACCCCCAGGAAAGCTCTAACCAATTACCTTCGCCACGATCAACATTTCAAGGTCGCATTCGATGATGGCGTTGCTGTGGTCTTTCAACGCGTGAAGCCCGGAAGACCGGGTTCGGATGATGCGGCCGCAGCGACAAAGAAACCGTAACTGTCAGGGTTTTGTCTCAATCTGACGAAAAGTGTCATATGTACCAAAAAGGAATCGGCTAGCTCTAAGGAGCCTCTGACTTCCCCTTTGTTTTCTTATACATCCCCTTAGTTCATCGTCCTACGGGAAAGCCCTTATTGGCTGCCTACGTGCATGATAGTTTGTCAGCGTATTGGCACGCTCCCGTTCCCTGTGAGTCGAGGAATGGCGAAGGTTGATAAATGGGCAAGGACAAAGGATTTTCGCTGATTGAGCTGCTGATCGTGGTGGCGATCATCTTGGTGATAGCTGCCATCGCTATCCCCAATCTGATTCGCTCGCGAATCGCAGCGAACGAGGCGTCTGCAGTTCAACACATTCGCACCCTGAATACATTGGAGACAACGTTCGCTTCCGCGAATCCGCAGTGCGGATACACTGACCTGGCTGGCTTGGGAGCCGCCGGACTCGCAGATAGCGTTCTCGCCAATGGCACCAAATCAGGTTACAACTATGCGGTCACGCCAGCCGGCGGCAGTCCGACGTGCACCGCCAGTTCCACGCCCAATACGAGCCACACGATCACGGCCCAGCCGATTGATCCTACGACCGGCACACGATACTTCATGTCCGATCCCTCGGGCGTAATTCGGTATAGGGTCGGAAGCGCAGCACTCGCTACCGATCCACCAATTTCTTAGCGTTGTTGAAACGGGTATCGAAACGTGGAGCAAACTTCGACACTGCTCCACGTTTCTGATTTTTGGCATACTAAGAACTTATGCCAGCGGTAGAAACCTTTGCTTTAGAGAAAACTTACCGGGTAGGTTTCTGGCGCAGCAGTCCGAAGGTTGCCCTCAAGTCCCTGACCATGTCAGTGGAGGCAGGCGAGATCTTCGGCTATCTCGGTCCGAACGGCGCCGGAAAGACCACCACGATCCGCTTGCTGATGGGCTTGGTAAATCCCACCGGCGGTAGCGTGAAAATTCTGGGGGGCTCCATTGACGACCCGGCGATTCGCGCGCAGATCGGTTTTCTGCCCGAGCAGCCTTACTTCTACGACCACCTCACCGCTAAAGAGCTGCTGAACTATTACGCTGCGCTCTCAAGCGTGCCGGCCAAAGAACGTTCACGACGAATCGATGCCACACTCACGCGCGTTGGACTTGCGCAGGACGCCTGGAACACTCAGCTTCGGAAGTTCTCCAAAGGCATGTTGCAGCGAGTCGGACTTGCTCAGGCAGTACTCCACGAACCCAAGCTTGTGGTGCTCGACGAACCGATGTCAGGACTCGACCCCACCGGGCGGCGCGAAGTCCGGGACCTGATCGAAGAATTGAATCATGAAGGCAAAACCGTACTCTTTAGCACGCACATCCTTTCCGACGCCGAAGCGCTCTGCGATCGCGTGGCGGTGATCGGGAAAGGCGAACTACGGGGCATCGGCGTCGTTGCGGATCTCACGGCCAGCGTGAAGGGGAATGTTGAAATCATGTGGCAGGGCGCGTCGGCGGTTCCCGCCATTAGTAGCATGGGGCTTCATCCGCACGCGGTTGGCGATACAGTTCGCGTGGTTGTCGCTGAAGCCAAAGTGGACGCCGTCATTGACGCACTCCGCCGCAGCAATGCAAAGCTGGTGGCCGTCACTCCGGTCCGCACGACCTTGGAAGATTACTTCCTGGCTCAGCTTGCGAAACCTACCGCGGAGGTGTCCCGATGAACAGCCGCATCGGCGTGATCGCCTTCAACACCTTCCGCGAAGCCGTTCGCGACCGCGTTCTCTACAACCTGATCGTGTTTGCGCTGATCATGATTGGGGCTTCCCTGCTGCTGGGACAGATCACCATCGGAGTCGAGCGGCAGTTGCTGATTAACCTCGGCCTTACCTCGATCTCCATCTTCGGTGTACTGATTGCAATCTTCATTGGCATCGGACTTGTATCGAAAGAAATCGACAAGCGCACGCTTTACACGATGCTCACGCGTCCCGTGCGCCGATGGGAATTTATCCTCGGCAAGTTCTTCGGGTTGGTGATCACCCTCGCCGTGAACGCCGGATTCATGACGCTCGGGTTCTTCATCGCACTGTTGTATCTGATGCACGGGTTCCAGCGCAGCGATCTGTCGATCCTGGTGGCGATCTACTTCATCCTGCTGCAGTTCATGATCGTCACTGCCATCGCACTGGTGTTCTCCAGTTTCTCGACTCCGATCGAGTCCGCTGTGCTCACGTTCGCGTTCTTTGTGGTTGGCAGCTTCAGTGAAGATTTGCGCGGATTCGCCGAAGTCGCGAAAGGAACTTCACACTACTTCGCTGTGGGCATGTCATACATCATTCCGAATTTTTCGGCGCTGAATGTGATCGCCTCAGTTGCACACGGAAATCCAGTGAGCCATCAGCTCATTCTGATGAACACACTCTACGCATTCACCTACGCGGGAACAGCGGTTTGCCTGGCAAGCTTGATCTTTCAGAACCGCAACATGAAATGAAGCACTCGTCGACAAATCATGCTTCTTTGGTCTTGGCCGTTCTAGCTTGCTTCTTATTTGCCGGCGCCACGGCCGCGCATTACAAAGTGGAAGGGATCCGGGCACAAACCCGGCCGGAAGAAATTCTCTACATCCCGTCAGGCAAGACTCTCAAGCGAATGAGTCTCGGCTATACCGGACTCCTGGCCGATATCTACTGGACTCGCGCCGTTCAGTATTTTGGATGGAAGCATAAGCAACGATCCGTGGATTATCACCTGCTTTATCCGCTGCTCGACATCACCACGCAGCTTGATCCGCATCTGATCGTCGCCTACCAGTTTGGAACGACTTTCCTGGCGCAGGCGCCGCCAAATGGTGCTGGAGAACCCGACAAAGCAGCAGCATTGATCGAGCGGGGCATCCAGAACAATCCCGACAATTGGCGTCTTTACTACGACCTCGGCTTCCTCAACGCCATGGAGCGCCACGACTATGTCGCAGCAGCGCAGGCGTTCGCCCGGGGATCGCAGGTGCCTGGCGCCCATCCTTTCCTGAAGGTGATCGCCGCGGCCATGGCGCAACACGGCGGTGATGTCGAAACCGCCCGCCTGATGTGGCAAACCACGCTTGAGACCACCGAAGACGCCATGATCCGTCAGAATGCCCAGAAACACCTTCAGGCACTGGCCTCCGATGACGCCGTCCTGAAGTTGGAGGAACTCGTCCGACAGGTCAAGGAAAGAACGGGAGTTCAGCCCCGATCCTTCATAGATATGGTCTCGGCGGGCTACCTCCGCCGGATCCCCACCGATCCCCTGGGCCGCCCCTACAAATTGCGTCCCGACGGTCGGGTGGAGGTGCAAGATCCGGATTCCCTGCCGTTCATCAGTCAGGGCCTGCCGCCTGGCTACCAGCCAACTCGGCCAATCGTGCCCGGGTTAGCAAAGTAAGCTACTCTTGAACTGTGACTAAGTTAGCCAAGACGGCGTTGGTCCTTCTTCTGCTCCTCGGCGCAGTTGCGGCTTGGGCAGACGATAAGTCCGGGGATGTAAAGCAGATCTCAGAGAAGGTAGACCAGCACTACAACACGCTGAAGTCGATGCGCGCGCAGTTCATCGAGACCTATGACGGTGCAGGCATGTCGCGAAGCGAATCGGGCGTCATTTCGCTCAAGAAGCCGGGCAAGATGCACTGGGAATACACGGAACCACGCAAGAAGCTGTTCATCTCCGATGGCAAAACAGCATGGTTCTACGTTCCCGGAGAGCAGCAGGCACGCCGCGCCCCAGTCAGCAAGATCGATGACATCCGTTCGCCGCTGCGGTTTTTGCTAGGCAAGACGAAGCTGCAGAAGGAGTTCAACAATCTGGTGGTCGCGCCGGATGCAAAACCGGTCAACGCCGGAGACATCATCCTGAAGGGCTCACCCAAAGGGATGGAAGACCGGCTGTCGGCGGTTGTGTTAGAAGTTAGTCCGCAAGGCCGCATTGATCGCATTCGCATGGAAGAGGTAGACGGCGCCGTCACCGAATTCCGTTTCACCAACGAAGTCGAAAACCAGCCGGTTTCCGACTCCCTGTTCAAGTTCACGCCACCCCCGGGCGTAGAACTCGTCGAGGCTACCGAACTAGGAAATTAACCGTAATCATGCGGGAACGCCTGGAAGTGGGCTTCTACTTTCAAGTGTTAAACTTAGAGGCAATCAGAACGTCCCGCCAACGAATCTGAACCGCTACCAATGGCAGAATTCTTAGTCAAAGTCGCTGATGAGCGGGGACGCATCCTCGAACAGGTGGAGAACGGTTTTTCCGCGTCCGAAATACGAGACCGCTTCTCCCAGCAGGGCTTCCTTGTCTACTCGGTCAAGCCTCGCGCCTTGTTTCAGGGTGGCAGCTTCAACTTGCCGCAGCGACGCAGGCTTAAGACCGACCAGTTCCTGATCTTCAACTCGCAGTTCCTGACGCTCATCCGCGCCGGGTTGACGATCGTGAACTCGCTCGACCTGCTCATCAAGCGGCAACGTAACCCTTTCTTTCGCTCCACCCTTGAGAACGTTCGGGATCGTGTGAAGAGCGGCGAACTGCTTTCCGATGCCTTCGCGGAGCAAGGTGTATATCCGAAGATGTACACCACCACGATCCTCGCCGGCGAGAAGAGCGGCAACCTCGAAGAGGTGTTGAACCGCTACATCATCTTCCAGCGACTGGCGCAGACTTTTAAGAAGAAGCTGCAGGCCTCGTTGGTGTATCCGACACTGCTCATCGTTCTCGTGATCGGTATGTTGGGATTCCTGCTGACCTACGTGGTCCCGAAGTTCGGTGAGTTGTATTCGCAGATCAGCGCAAATGGAGAGTTGCCAGCACTCACGCTCTTCATGCTGGCAGTCGGTGACTTCACGCGCAAATACTTCCCGCTGGTAGGCATCGCGCTGGTAGCGGCGTTGTTCTTCTTGTGGCGCTGGAAGCAGACCGACCGCGGCGCCCGGCAGATTGACAACTTCCGTCTTCGCATGCCGCTTTTGGGGGGCATTTGGCTGAAGTACCAGATCGCGATCTTTTCGCGCATGCTGGGAACCTTGCTCTCCGGCGGATTGCCGCTCGTGCCGGCCATGGAGACCGCCGCCAGTTCCATGCAGAGTCGCGCGCTTTCCGACGCGCTGATGGTTTCCTCAGTACGCGTGCGAGAGGGGCAGCCGCTGGCCAAGAGTCTTGAGGAAACCGAGAAATTCCCTCCCTTGGCGGTTGAGATGATCGAAGTCGGTGAATCAACCGGCGCATTGCCGGCCATGCTGACTTCAGTGGCAGAGTTCTATGAAGAAGATGTAGAGACGGCTTTGACAGCCGCCATGGCATTGATCGAACCGGCCATCCTCATTGTGATGGGCGTGATCGTCGCTTTTGTGCTGTTGTCGCTTTACATGCCGATCTTTACGCTCGGCGCAGGCGGGATCAAGTAGCAGGCAGGCAGTGATCTGCCACTTGACCCTTTTAATTAGCCTCTTTACGGGATTGAAGACTTTAGGAGACTGGCTAAGTATGCTGGCTAACCACTAGCTCTTAGCTATTGGCTTTAATGGCGACCACAAACAAGGCTATCTTTGTTAATGGCGGCTCTGTCGTTGCTCCGCTGATGCAAAGCGGTGGCGATGAAGAAGCCCGCACACGCGAACTTGCACAGCGTTATCGCTGCGAATTCCTCGACCTGAAGACCACTCATCTCCAGCCGGACCTGTTCAAGAAGATCCCGGTGGACATGATGTTCCGCTACAACTTCGTGCCGCTCGAGGAGCGCGACGGACGTCTTGCCATCGCGATCGCCGATCCCAGCCAACTGATGGCGATCGACGAGATCAGCGTCCTGCTCGGCAAGCGCATCCTCACCAAGGTTGCGACCGCTTCGCAGATCAAGGACATCCTCACCAAGACCGAGCAATCGCAGCGTGTGCTGGAAGAAGCCAGCGAAGGCTTCACGCTCGACGTGATCAGCGAAGACGAAGGCGGCGACGAGACCATCTCGATCGAGCGCCTCACGGCCGAAGCCGATATCTCGCCGATCATCCGCCTGGTCGATACCACGATCTTCACCGCCCTGCAGCGTCGCGCTTCCGATATTCACATCGAAACCCGCGATGACTCCGTCGTCATCAAGTACCGCATCGACGGCGTGCTGCAACCGGCCATGTCGCCCATCGCCAAGGAACATCACCAGACGATCATCTCGCGTATCAAGGTCATGTCGGAACTCGACATCGCCGAGCGCCGCGTCCCTCAGGACGGTCGCTTCCGCGTTCGCTACAACGCGCGTTCCATCGACTTCCGCGTTTCGATCATGCCTTCGATCCACGGCGAAGATGCCGTGCTCCGCGTCCTCGACAAAGAGTCAATGAGCGAAAAATTCCACAAGCTCACGCTCGACGTGGTGGGCTTCGGGGAAGAAGATTTGAAGGGATTCCGGCGTTACATCGCGGAACCATACGGCATGGTGCTCGTCACCGGACCAACCGGTTCAGGTAAGACGACCACTCTCTACGCCGCGCTGAACG
>DASTGW010000168.1:0-3834 GCA_035718705.1 Terriglobales bacterium
TCAAGCGTCAACTTCCGAGCACGAACTTCACCAAGTTCCTGGCGGTACCTTTCGATGGTGCTGTTGATGCTCTTGAAGAACAAATCCTGCGTCTGCACTGTGGGCGGATGGAAAGCGAACCCGCGAAACGGTCCAACCTTCGGGACTACCCGAAGTATCCATGCCAGGAGACGAGTGCCCACTCCCGGCCGCTTGTAGTCGCGCCCCCAGGACTTCTCGTAATCGGCCCGGGACACGTGATAGAGGAACAGTTTCTTGGCTGCATCCTGCTTTTCTGGCATGACGGCGTCGCCCTTCACTTCTTTCGCGACTTTCGTCATTTTCGGAATCACGCTGCTCACCGACCAGCGATAGGTGCCGATCGCCAGCTCCTCATGCGCAATCACGTCCTTGAATTGCAGCCCGTAGATCACCGGGAATACACGCTCGAGCAGTCCTTGCGAAACTTCGAAGCCGATGAAATCGTGAAACTGCTCGGCGGCGTAGCGATGCTTGGCGACCTGCGCCACGTCGAATCCGAATTCCGTGCGAATGTGCGCTGTCGGACTGTCGTTATAAGTCACGCTGGGTCCGAACTTCCGGCGTAACTTCGGGAACTCCAGCCCCACCGCCTTGTTCACCGCCGGATGCCCCTCCGTATCGGACGCATAGTGAGCCAGCGCACCCAGCGCAAAGGCATACTCGTTCGCATCCTGGCTCTCGCGCACCAACTCCTCGACGAAGTCGCCGCTGCGAACATAGTGCACCAGGTCGCTGAACTGTTTGCTTCCAAACGGGTAATAACCGAGATCCTGGATTACGGCTCCCCCGTAGGCATACGCGTGTGCCTTGCGGATCTCATCGTCAGTGAGGTTTGGGAACCGCTTCAGAATTAACGGACGGATCGTATCGTCCCAGAGGAAATCCACGATCTGCTCGTGCGTGAGCACCGAATAGGCACGAAGGCTAGGGACAAGCGCAAGGAGTGCCACCAACACTGCCGACAGGCACACGAGTCTCAAACGAAAAAATGTGGGCACTCTCTTCACGACTGCAAGGATGGATTCAGAAACTCTGCCCCGGGGTTGGCCAGCATGCTCACCAGAAAAAAGGAAGGGCAGCGTGTTTCAGCCGCCCTTCCTCTTTTTCGGGGAGGAGTATCGTCGGCACGCCTCGCGTGGTTGCGTGGGGTGCCTGGTTATGAATGCCTTGGCCCTAGCGCAGTTCGAGTGACTCGGCTCGTCCTGCGCCATTAGTCGGTCCCAGATCAGGAGAGTTCCGGAAGAATATTCGGCCTGGAGGAGGATCCACGATTCGAATTCTGTATTCCGGTCATCTTCTGATCACTTGCCGATAACGGCTTTCACCCTGGTTCGGCCCGCCGATGTCGGCCTGGTTCGCTTCCCTAAGATGGATACAGTGTGCGCCGAGGACCGCACACCCGGCAGTGACTGAAATCACAAGCTCCTGTGAAAACCCTCACCGTGTGCGGCTTTTCATCGGCCGATCGTGAAAAATCATATTCTGAAGGTAGAAGCGAGAAGAGGCGGGACAAAGGACAGGAAGAACTACTTCGTCTGGCTCTGCGCCGGCCCGCGGCGCCAACAAAGTCGGGAGCTTCAGGTAGCGCCCGTGTACTTTGCCCCCATCAAAGAAAGGAGCATGAAACCCAACAGAAACAGCGTTAGCCAGCGTTCTTTGTTCACGACATAAGTATAGGCGAGGTAATCGCACCTTTGCGACTTGCGCAAAAGCGCTGGATTGTGCAAACTGGAAAAGAACTTTATACGAAAAAGTAGTCCCTGTGCCATTCACGCTGTCCCATCCCGCTGCTGTACTGCCACTGCCACGGAAGCACCTTGTGCTTTCCGCACTGGTCGTGGGCAGCATGGCGCCGGACTTTCCTTACTTTGTTCGCCTGGTCGAAGACACGGGCCGACTGGGTCACAGCTTCGCCGGACTTCTCTACTTCTGTATTCCGGTTGGACTGGTTCTCCTTTGGTTGTGGCACAAAATACTCAAGCTGCCTTTGCTGGCCCTGGCACCGCGGCAGCTCAGCACGCGGCTGTCGCCCAAAGATCTTCGCTTCCGCTTCGGCGGGTGGTCACGATTTGCGCTGATTCTTGCCTCGCTCTGGATAGGCGCGGCACTTCACGTTTTCTGGGACGGCTTTACGCACTATCACGGTAAGTTCGTCCATTATTTGCCAATCCTAGGCAGGCCTGTTTATCACGGGGTGCCGCTTTACAGCGCTCTACAGTACGTGAGCAGCGTTGTGGGACTCATCGTAATTGCGTGGGCTTATTTCCGTTGGGTTCGAAGAACGCCTGCGTTCAATCGGCCGGTCGTTGAACCTCTGACATTTCGAGGGCGAGTGCAGGTTGGGATCGCGGCGGTTGCGGTAGCGTTTGCGATTGGCGCCTACACCGGCAAACTCGCGCACATTCAATTGCCGCCGCCGAGTATGAACGCGTTCCTTGTGAAACTGCTGATTACCTCGTTGAGTGTCGGCTTCGTTGAGCTTCTGCTCTATGCCACCTGGTGGCACCTGTCAAAAAGAAAAGCCCCTGTACTGTTCAGTACAGGGGACTGATTCTCAACGTGGTTTATGCGAGTAGTTTCGAAGCATCCTTCGCAAAGTAGGTAAGAATGATGCTTGCTCCTGCTCTGCGGATCGAGAGCAGCGATTCCATCATCACGCGATCTCGATCAATCCACCCGTTTTTGGCGGCGGCTTCAATCATCGCGTATTCACCAGACACCTGGTACGCAGCAATGGGAACTTCGAACCGGTCGCGTGCCTGGGCAATGATGTCGAGGTAAGCAATCGCCGGCTTGACCATGATCATGTCCGCACCTTCCGCCAGATCGAGTTCAATCTCGCGCATCGCCTCACGGGCGTTCGCCGGGTCCATCTGGTAGGAACGACGGTCGCCAAACTGTG
The DNA here is from genome assembly GCA_035718705.1 of Terriglobales bacterium. GTDB lineage: Bacteria > Acidobacteriota > Terriglobia > Terriglobales > Acidobacteriaceae > DATMXP01. Next base: position 2,924 of record DASTGW010000168.1, read on the forward strand.
GGGCGGAATCCGCGGCCTCGCGGAAGGGTCCGTAGAATCCGGAAGCGTACTTTGCAGCATACGAGAGCACCGGAATGTTCTCGAAACCCTCCGTATCAAGCGCATTGCGGATCGCCTCGATCCTGCCGTCCATCATGTCGGAAGGGGCAATGATGTCCATGCCCGCTTTCGCCTGTGAAACTGCCGTTTTGGCAAGGATTTCGAGCGACGCATCGTTGACGATTTCGTACTCGTCCAAACCTACGCTGGTTGCTGCTGCGGCACCTACGGAGCGAGTACCGTTTGTCTTCCGCACGATTCCGCAGTGCCCGTGTGACATGTACTCGCAGAGGCAAACATCGCCCATCAAAAGAAGTTCTGGCACCTCAGTCTTAATCGCTCTTGCCGCTCGCTGCACGATGCCGTCTTCTGCCCATGCGCCAGTCGCCTTCTCGTCTTTGGACTCCGGCAGCCCGAAGAGAATGACAGAGGGAATGCCGAGAGACTTTACCTGGCGCGCCTCTTTCACCGCCTCGTCAACGGAAAGATTGAATACACCTGGCATGGAGCGTACTTCCTTGCGCACGCCCTCACCGGGACAAACGAAGAGGGGATAGACAAACGCATCCGGGGTTAAGCGGGTTTCACGTACCAGGTTACGCATGGCTTCATTGCGGCGGAGACGGCGAAGGCGGGTGACGGGGAAATTCATGACACTGAAATTCTACACCCGCTACCCGCGCCAAAGCCGCATAAATTGCGGGGTTCGGAGCATAGGTGACGGGCGTCACAGACAGATGTTCGAATTCACCACAGAGGCACAGCGACACAGAGAAGAATTTGATTTGAAACACAGGATGGAAGGGCGGGTGGTGAGTCTGCTCGCAAGCCGCGGGGCCAACGAGCATTCGCTGAGTCCTTCTCTGTAGCTC
>DASTGW010000169.1:0-4246 GCA_035718705.1 Terriglobales bacterium
GCCGTGGTTGAGTTGCAGAGGCAGGTCCGCGAAGCGCAGCAGACGCGTGCTACGCAAGCGGGTGAGAAGAACAAGGTCGAAGGCCCCGCCTTCCTCGCCGCCAATAAAGCGAAGCCAGGTGTGGTCACCCTTCCCAGCGGACTGCAATACAAGATCTTGAAAGAGGGAACTGGTCCCAAGCCGACCGCCACCGACACCGTCACCGTCAACTACCGCGGTACGCTGCTCGATGGCACAGAGTTCGACAGCTCCTACAAGCGCGGACAGGCCGCCACCTTCCCCGTCAACCGTGTCATTAAAGGATGGACCGAAGCCCTGCAACTGATGCCGGTCGGCTCCAAGTGGGAGCTCTACATTCCCGCCGATCTGGCCTACGGCGCTGCTGGCGCAGGCGGCGACATCGGTCCCAATGCGACGCTCATCTTCGAAGTCGAACTGCTCTCCATCGGCAGCGGCGAACAGCAGCCCAAGCAGTAAAACATTTCTGACGGGTGCCCCACATCTGGCTTCCTCTGGCAGATGTGGGCCTCGTTCCTCTTTACTGACTCCTCCGGTCCCTGTCCTAACGCCACCCTCGTCTTACTAAAGTCACCTTCCTGCTTCTGCTTCCACCACTCCATACTCAAGCGGTTGTGAGCCCCGAATTCAAGCACGTTGAGGTGTCGGCCGCGCCCATCGAGCCGCGCAAGAGCAGTGCTCCGCGCATCGCGATTCTCGTCGGCACCCTCATTGCGCTCGCGATCCTTTTCCCTCGAAATTCAGCCGCGAAAGCCGTCTGGCAACAGATCTCGCAACTGATTGGCCTCGAAGGCAGGCCGGAGCCCGTCTCCGCCAACGTGCTCTCCGAACATGAACTCGAACAACTCGACAAGATGTCGCCGCAGTCACAAGCCTTGCTTCTGCTCGAGCGCTCGATCAATCACTTCAAGGGCGCCAATCAGGAAATCGCCAGGCGCGTGGACGGATGGCGCGGCAACATTACACTCGACGACAAGCTCAACGGCCTCTTCACCACCGCGCTGAATTCTGACGACCTTCGCGTCCGCGCCGCCGCCATCGAAGTCGACATCGCCGCTCGCGATCTGGTGAAGAGTTCCACCACCATCGACGCCTTTGAATCCGACGCTCGCTCCGGCGCTCAAGGCGCGCGCGCCAACGCACTTTGGAATATCGGTCTGCTCGGCAATCGCGGAGTTCAGCCCGAGCGCGCCGCCGACATCCTGCTTTCATCGATCCACGACGGAAACGAAAACGTCCGCTATTGGGCCGTGGAAGGCCTCGCCTACCTCGGCACCGATGAAACCATCGGCCCGTTGCTCGAAGTCTTCCGCAACGATCCTTCACCTAACATCCGCGAGCGGGCCGCGTGTAGCCTCGCACAATCTGGCATGCTGAGTGAAAAGCAACGGCGCAGCGCCGTCCCTAAACTTCTGGAGTTCGCGGAAGACAACGACATCGATACACAAACGAAGAACTGGGTCTTTCAAGCCCTGCGCGACATCACCGGACAAACATTGCCGCACGATGCCACCGCCTGGCGCAACTGGTACAACAGGGGCGACGAGCGCTGGAATCCGGTTACTCACGACGAACAATAATTCCATCCCCGAACTCCGCGGTTGCTTACATAATTTCCCGCAGGGTTTACAGAATCGCGCAATAGGGGGATAGTAAAGATATGTTTATTGCGAATTGCGCGTCGGCAGTCTTCGTCTCTCATGCTGATTGCGTTCCCATGCTCGGGGAGGAACGCAACTAATGGCCAAGCGTCGGGGAAATCCAAATTGGGGCAAGCCCGAACCGTTCGTCGTCTCCGCAAGTTCCGTGACATCATTTGACGCAGTCGTTAAGTCCCTCGGTCTCTCGCCGCACGAGTACACTGGCTCGGCGAAGCTGAAAGACTGGGTCCAGAAAAACAAAGATCAGAAATACGTTCCCCAGGACCTGCTGGAAGCGTGGGGCTTCAAGGCAGCCAGCGAAATCTGATCCAGCGTGGCGCGAGCGATCCCGCTTGCGAACTGCAACCATGTAGGGCGAGCAATCATGCTCGCCTTTTGCCTGTTACACTCTCATTCCGACTGGGGAAATCCTCGTATGGGCGCCGGAATCCGCACGCACGAGTTGCGTAAGATATTTAGCTCGGCTCCTCCTATGGCGGCCGGCGGTGCTTTCATTCCGCGCGGCGGCGACTCGAAGGCAAAAGCTCCGAAGAACCAGATTCCTGCACTCGATGGCATGACCCTCGAGGTTCCTCCCGGCGAAATCTTCGGACTCCTCGGTCCTAATGGCGCCGGCAAATCCACCACCGTCGGCGTGCTCACCACCCGCGTACGGCCAACTTCCGGTCAGGCCTGGATCGGCGACTTCGATGTCTGGAAGCAACAGGCCGAGGTCAAGCGTCTTATCGGCGTCGTCCCTCAACGCGCGAACCTCGATTTTTCGCTTACCGCGCGCGAGATCCTCGTCTTCCATGGTGCCTATTTTGGACTTGGTTCCAAACAGCGCAACGAACTCGCCGACTCATTGCTGGAAAAGTTCAAACTTACCGAGCGCGCGCATCAGCTCGTGCGCGGTTTTTCCGGTGGCATGATGCAGCGGCTCTCCATCGCGCGCGCCATGATGCACGACCCGCAGGTGCTCTTCCTCGACGAGCCCAGCGCCGGACTCGATCCGCAAACCCGCATCCTGCTCTGGGAGATCATCCGCGAATACCACCAGTCCGGCAAAACCGTTCTGCTCACCACGCACAACATGGAGGAAGCGGATGCGCTTTGCCAGCGAGTTGCCATCGTCGATCACGGGCGCATGATCGCTCTTGGCACGCCTTCCGAATTGAAGGCCTCCATCCCCGGCGGCTTCCTGGTGCGCGTTCGCTTTGGCCAGCTGTCCGAGCCGCTTGTGGAACGCCTGCAAAGCCTCAGTGGAGTTCGCGAAGTTCGCGTCGTCGAAATGGGCAACGCCGATATCTACGCCGACCGCGGCGGATCGCTCATCCCCGAAATCGTGAGCGTTGCTTCTTCCGTCGGCGCCGAGCTTTCTGATGTCCATATCTCCGAGCCCAGTCTCGAGAATCTCTTCCTTCATCACACCGGAAGGAGCCTTCGCGATTGAACTGGAAGACCTTTGGTGCTCTGCTCGCTCGCGACGCCCATGTGGCGCGCCGCAACGCGCTGCAATTGTTTTTGCAGACGTTCCTGCAGCCGTTGCTCTTCGTCTTTATCTTCGGCCGCGTCATGGTCGGCAGTGGCTACATGCCGCCTGAATACAAGAGCCTTCTGCTGCCCGGCATAATCGCGATCAGCATGACCTTCACCGGCATCTGGGCCGTAGCCATGCCGCTGATCGCCGAGTTCCAATGGACCCGCGAAATTGAAGACCGCCTGTTGGCCCCAATCGATATTCACTGGGTAGCGATTGAGAAGGTGTTGGCTGGAATTATCCAGGCGCTCGTCGCGGGGTTGGTCGTACTGCCGCTCGGATGGCTGGTGCTCGGCAGAGGAATTCAGATCAGCATCGGCTCTCCCCTGTTGTTCGCGGCAATCCTTTTGCTGGTAGCGGCCTTCTCGGCGTGCGGAGGCCTCGCCGTGGGCTGCAGCATGAACCAGCAGCACATCGGACTGATGTTCAGCATGCTCATCACTCCGATGGTCTTCTTCGGCTGCACTTACTATCCGTGGAGCGCGCTGGCAGCATTCCCGATTCTGCAAAAGGCAGTGCTGATCAATCCTTTGGTGTATGCGAGTGAGGGCATGCGCGCGACGTTAGTACCGCAATTCCCGCATCTCTCGATACTTGCAGTTTTGATTATGCTGGTGATCTTTGACGTGCTGCTGCTTATCGTAGGTCTGCGGCAGTTCGAGAAGAAATCGATTAGCTGACGGCCACCGCCGTCAGTAATTTGTCGATCTCCTGCGCCGCCATTTCCAGGCGCTCTTCGCGGGAGCCTTTTAGCAACATCCACGGCAGGCCGCGCTTGGTCAGCTCTTCGCTGAAGCGCTTCGTCATCCACGGCCGGATGTGCTGCCCGTCGCGAATACCGTCCTGCTCGAAGGGAATGCTCGGGTCGGTCAGGAAGTACATGGCATAACGCCGGCGATTGGCGATTGCTTCCACCTCCGGCGACCAGGTTCCCACATATCGCTGATGCCAGATCGCCGTTGCCAGCGCGTCGGTATCGCAGATCAGCACGCGATTCGCCTTTTCCGCCATGCGGTCTTCATCAAGCTGCTGCTGTTCGGCGATGTGG
>DASTGW010000170.1:0-13620 GCA_035718705.1 Terriglobales bacterium
GCCGCTCCGTAACGCTCCTCTCCATCCATTACTAGATGGACTCGAGCCGACGACCGTAGTCGTTTACTGAGATGCTCGTCCCGAGCGTTTGCCGTTCCGGTCGCCTGAAGGTTCGAGTCACTGCTTTGTGGCAAGAGATCCAAAACCCTTCATTGTCTGAGTTCAAATCTCGTGCGCATCCGTACGGCTCACCTTTAGACATCTTCGCTGGGTGGGTTATCTTCTCCGCCGGAAGCTCGGCGCGGGCCTTCCCGAGGGCTTGAAGTCCTTCGGCATCACCGACACCCGCCGGTCCATGCCCATGCCTTCTGACTCCGTCTTCAAATCCTCGTACTCGCGCAGCGCCAGGTGCACGATGCGTCGTTCGCGCGAACTCATTGGTCCAAACTGGTAAGGACGCCCCGTCTCGCGCACCTTGTCGGCAGCCACCTTCGCCGCCAGGCGCAACTCTTCGATCCGCATCGATCGGTGATTCATGCAGTCAAAGATCACCTTGTCGTGCTCTTCGTGACGCAGGTTTAGCGACTCGAGCGCAAGCAGTTCGATCGAGCGCAGCAACTCCGCATTCCGCGCTAGCAGGGCAGAGGAATCCGGCCCCGAGAGCTCGACGGCGATCTCCGGCTTCTCCCAATCGCGATCGGTGATGGGCGGATCGAGCGTGATGCGGTACCGCAGGCGCATCCCGCCATTGGTGATGAGGGTCTTCAGCAGAGACTCGATTTTGCGGGCGCTAGCTACTTTGTCTTCGATGGGCATAGGCTGGGGTCACGGCGTAACGGTAAACAGTTGTTTTACCAGAAACCTGTCCGATTCGTAACCCCACCATGTCACCAGGGCCAGCGAAACCTCGACGCACATTCATAGTGTGCTGATGCCTGTCACCGCCTTGTCGCGGGAAGTCGCCATTGGAGTGCAATTCATGCAGCGCAGATGCAAGTGCCGCGCAAGGACTTCGGCACGCCCACTCAGTCCGATGTAGGCTGCCACCTGCGGATCAAGTTTGCGCTGCGCGAGAGAATGCAAATGTACAGGCCCCAAAACAGGCCTTGGGCGGACTTTAAGGCGCACGATTCCCGTCGTTCAACCACGAGAGTGCAACCAGATTTCCTTACTGCCGTTTCAGCAACTTACCGATTTCAACGCCAAACTTTGGATTGTCTTTCGTACCGGTGATCTTGATGGGGATCACCGTATCGTCATGCTTCGTAACCAGCGGCTGCACGAGTTTCGCGAAGAACGACTTCACACCGGTCGTCATTTGCGAGAGCTTGGCGTCCATCACCAGGTGGCCACGGAAGTCCAGGGTCTCGTGATCGACGTCGTAATTTCCGGCGAGCGAGACCTGGGCGCCAGGGACATCGAAGCGAAGATCCGTGAACTTTGCTACACCGTTCTCGAGCGTAAAGTTCCCGTGGAAATTCGAAGCTGTATCGCTCGCCGGAATGGGTGCGTGAGCCTTTCCGCGCGCTGTGTTGCTGAGTTTTGCGATCTTCTCTTGCAAGCTGTTCTTCGAGAACTGCGTCTGCTCCAACCCAAAATTGCCACGGAGTTGCAGTCGATCGAGCACGTCCGCATGACCGGGCGAAAGCACGAAGCTGGTGTGGAAATCGGCCGTCCCGCGCAGGATTGGTTCGCCACTCACGACCATGCTCACCAGGTCCTCAACGCGCGCAGTTTGAGTATCGACGGTCAGGGAAACGGCCTTGCCATTCTGTCCGGGAACGCCATCCACCTTTCCGCGCGCCGTGAGATTTGAATTACCGAAGCTGACGTTCACTGGCTCAAGCGTCGTGTCGCCATTCGTGCCATCCACGATGGCGTGAAACTGCGTCTTCATTTCAACCGGATGCCCGCTTTTGCGCACCTGGAAGTCGGGAATGGCGGTGTTGCCGTCCACGACGATGTTTTCAAGTACGCCCGTGAATTCGCCATCAGACGAAAGCTTTCCGGAAATCCCCTTGAACACCGACAGGTCGGCGTCGCGGAACTGATATTTGCCTCCGAGCGGCGTCTTGCCAATATCGTCGCCGTTGATCGGACCAAATCTCCCTTGCGAATGAATCAGGCCGGGCGGCGTTGCGTTCGTCAGGGTCGCCGTGTAGTTCATCGATGTGAAGTTTCCCGCCGACTTCAAATACAGCTTCTGGATGTCGAATATCAGCGGATCCTTCTTAGGGTTGTCCGGAATGATGGTGAGCTTGGTGCCATCGGCGCTAACCTGGTTGATGACAAAATCCGGAACATCAAGTTTTGCGCTGCCGGAGGCGGAGTCCTCTCGCGACTTGGGTTCTGTGCTGTTGCCGATATTGATGCGAAGGCCCTCAAGCTTCACCAGGTCAATGCGTTTACGTTTGCGCAGCAGGTCAAGAATGCTGGCTTCGGCAGTGAATCGTTCGACGGCAATGAAAGGAATCCCATCCTGCTGTTCGCCTCGACGAAGAGCAAGATTTTCCCCATGAATGACCACCCGCGGAAACACCAGGACGGTGAAGTTATCGAGGCCGACCTTGGCCCGGTAGTGTTTCTCTATGGCGTCGACCAAATGCCTGCGCGCCAACCGGCCAGCATAGGCGCTAGCGATCGCCACGAGGACCACCGCCAACGCGACGAGTGCTGCGATCAGAATGACGGCGATTTGAGTCCGGCTTCGGCCAGTCCGGACGACTTTCGGCTGCAGTGTGGCGCTTTCCACTCTCGTTCGTGATCCACCTCACGAACTGAGATGCTGGTTGTGCGAATAGCGAGGCCAGCGAGAATAGTTACTTCTTCTTGTCCTTGGGTGGAGTGCCGCCGATGCCGAAATCCCACACGAAACGGTTGATCTGCTCGTTCGTCAGCATCTCCGCAATCGCATATTCGCCGGGCGGGAGCTCCTTATTGGGCTCAATCTTGATCCAGACATCGCCGTCCATGATGCGACCATAGGTGGAAAGCTCGGTTTGATTCGATATTGTCTCTTCCGTCACCAGTGTTTGAATACTTCCAATAATGCGAGCGTTACCTTTTTGCTCGAGTTTAACGAACTTGTATCGGTAGGCGTCGGAAGACGGACGAGCACGGTATTTCTTCCGTGCGATTGAGGCGTCTTCTTCGTCCGGGTTCGTATCCACATTCAGATAAACCGTCGGACGATTGGTATGAAGCTGAACCTTTGAATGTGGCCCTGGAAGCTCGATCGTCTGCGTGGTGGGAGCAACCTTGATGACTTTCTTTATCAGCATGTTCTTGCCCACGTGCTGATTGATCTGCCCCGAGTCTTGTGTCAGCTCAACGAGTCGTGGCTTGCTGTTCTCCGAATCAACGGCGAACACGCCACCTTCTTTGGGAAGACGAAGACCGGGCGCGACCTCCGGCGTCATCGCCTCTTCCATCTCTTTCGCCAATTCTTCCTTGGAAGGTATCTTTTCGACCGCAGGTTTCTCGGCCTCCGCTTGTTCGGCCTCGTACTTGTGAGTGGCGTCCCAATCCACCATGTCGCTGGGGACCTCTTCCCATTGCCGCCGCTCCGCGGAGAGATAACGAACGCGATCCCCTTTGACCTCGTACTTCTGGATCACTTGATAGGAGCCGTCCTTGAGAAACAGGCGTTTCCTGAGATCGGCGACTGCAAAAATCGCGACAAGGACGAGAACGACGATCAGAACACGGCGGAGCACCTTCATATTGTAGTGCGATTTTGCCTGCGATGTTCGAAGCTTCGGCCCAGCAAAAAGGCGGGCGCGATGCCCGCCTCAGTGGTGCTGTTTCTCTTTACCACATCAGTTTCAGCGCAAACTGGAATTGCCGCGGATCGAACGCCGCAGTGGGAGTTCCAGCGTTGGTGTAGAGCGGGCTGACGTCGGCGACGTTGAAACGGTTTGGCAGGTTGAAGATATCAACGATGCCGTCCAGTTTCACGCGCTCCGTGATCCCGATCCTTTTCGCAACCCGCAGATCGCTGAAGATCGTCCAAGGCTTAAAGCCGGTGTTGCGGCCCAGGTTTCCAGTGAACTGTCCGGCGAAGTCGCAGGGTAGTTGGAAGAATCCGGTTGGCGAGAAGCTGGAGGGCACCAGCGGATCGCCGCAGGCGTTCGTCGGTGTTCCTGCCGGCACCACGTTCGGACGATCCGTACCGCTGCCAAGGTCGTGGTTGCGGTCGGTGAAGGTGATGATGTTGAACGGACGTCCGGAGCTGAACTCAACAATCGGCGCCAGGGTCACGTCGTTGAAGAGACGTTTAAAGCCGCTTCCGGCGACGCGTCCACTGTTGTATACACCGCTGAATACGAAGCGGTGGCGCTGATCGAAGGTCGAGTTACCACGCTCGAGCTCAGGGTGGAAGTTGTCCTGCGGCGACAACGGCGACTGGAGGTCCGTTCCGTCGTCAATCGCATGCGACCAGGTGTACGACACCAGGAACTCGTAGTGCGTCTTCATCCGTTTATGCAGGTTGGCGGTGAGTCCGTGATAGGTCGACGTGCCATTCGAGAAGTTCGCGGGCATGTCGCTGAATGGAACCGGAACGCCAAGTCCCAGTCCGTATTCCGTCAACAGATTCCCGGCATTCGGTAGACCGGTGTTAGCCGCGCACGGTGCCAGCGGCGAAGCCGGCAATGTCAAAGACGGGTTGATTCCCGACGGACGGAAGAAACTCATCAGCGCCGCGGGTTGGAAGTTGCCAAACTGCTGCACGAGAGCACCGACCGTTGCCGCCGGGACGCCCGCTCCTACGAGAATCGCCGGACAGATCGCGATCGTTTCCGGCGCTGCGAGTTGTGACTTCAAGGCCGCTTGCGTAGCCGGAGGTAGCGCGGGCAGGATCGCGCTGATCACGTTCTTCGCACGGTTGTAGTTCTTGAACAACAGGTCCGTGCGAACCGGATTGGTGTTGATCGGCCGGTTCAGATGGCGTCCACCATTGAAGTTGTATTCAATGCCGAACGACATCTCGTGTCCCAGGTCGTGTTCAAACGTCAAGTTCGCCTGGTTCGAATACGAATACTGGAAGTTCTTCGCCGTGGGGAATCCGAAGGGCTGCAGCACCAGCGGCACACCCGCCGTCAGGTAATTTTGATTGGTGAACACCGATTGCGTGCCCGGCGTCGGATTGAAACGTTGCTGCCCGAACTGATATGTGAACGGAGCCAGGTTCGCCGGTGCGCACCCGGGGAAGCCTTGGAACACGTTCGATGCGTTCAAGCTGCATCCACCCGGTGCGCCGGGGAACAACACGATCTGCGGAGCCTGTGTACCGTCGGCCACGTCAGAGTCGAAGGCCAGCGCCAACAATGGGTGATCGTAGAACAAGCCATACGATCCGCGGATCACCGTCTTTCCGTCGTTCCATGGATCCCACGCGATACCGATACGCGGAGCGATGTTGTTGTTGTCGCGCGGAATACCCTGCGTAATTCCGAGTGCATCCTGCGCAGCTTGTGACGTCGCGTTGATCGCCTTGAAGGTCGGCGTAAATTCCACGTCGTAACGAACGCCATAATTCACAGTCAGGTTAGGACGCAGGCGCCAGGAATCCTGGATGAACGCGCCGACAGTGTTGTTGTTGAATTCGTCGTGCGGATTTCCGACGCCCTGAATGAACGCGCCGGGAATGCCAAGTCCATACGCCTGAACCGGCGAGAATCCTGGGATCGTAATTCCGGCAACTGAGGTGATCGGATTTCCGTTGGAGTCGGTCAGGAGCTGCCCGGCTTGCAAGGAACCGAAGTTGAAGATGCCGCCGAAGTTCACCGTGAAATCAGCCTTCAATGGAAGGTGATTGATGTCGGCGCCGAACTTAAATGTGTGGTTGCCTTTGTTCCAGGTGAAATTATCAACCCACTGGTAGCGCTGCTCAGTACGATCGACAAACGAGAACGGCTCGCGTCCCCAGAAACCGAATCCGGCCATATTGACCGCGACGTCGCTTCCGCCCGGAGCGGAAGAAAAGTTATAACGCAGACCGCGTCGCGCATATTGGAAGCGGAACTCGTTCACCTTGTTCGCACCCAGGACCCAGGTGTCCTGTGCCGTGACGTTGAAGTCCCGATACTGTTGTTCCGATGTACGCGACCACGCGTTTTGCCCGAAGTTCTGCGGACCTTGCGCGTTTACCTGAATACCGGTGGCGGTGCTGGGACTCACGCCAACTCGGAAATTCAGGGTGTTGTCTGTGTTTAGGTGATGATCGAGCCGCAAGGAATAAAGGCTCGTCTCTTCCCCGACAGGGAAATTGCCAACCAGGGACTGCATGGGATGGAAAGATCCCGGCAAGCTTGCGCCGCTGGTCGGAAATAGAGTCAGGCTGGGAGCGACGCCGAACTTCGCCGCGATCGCGCCAGCCGCTGTAAGCGACGGAAGTTGGCCCTTCACCGCCAAGCCTGCACCACCACCTGCGAGCACCACGTAATTTCCAAGTAACGTCGCCAGCTGGGTGCGCGTCGCGGCCGGAGTCGCCGGGTTGGCAATGATCGGCGCGAGTTGTCCGATGAACTGAACCTGTCCGGGAGTCAGCTGCAGGTTTCCGAAATTCGCGCCCCCAAGTAATGGCGCGATGGTGCTGGAGTCGAACGGTACCAGTCCAAAGTTGTCGGCGCCGATCGTCGAGAAGCCAGACTCCCGACGGCGGGTTCCTTCGTACGAAAAGTAATAGAAGGTCTTGTCCTTCTTGATGGCTCCGCCCATCGCGATACCCGCCTGGTAGCGGGTGTAAGCCGGACTGTCGGAGGTTGAGAAATACGGTTTCGCCTGGATATTTCGGTTACGAAGATATCCGAACGCCGTACCGTGGAAGTCGTTGGTTCCTGAACGCGTGATGATGTTGACCACACCGCCGGAAGCTCGTCCGTACTCCGCGTTGTAACCTTCGGTGATGATCTGGAACTCCTGTACGGCTTCCTGCGACACCGTCGAGCGGATGCCGTTGGTGGAGTTGTCGACGGCGTCTGCGCCGTCCACATTCACCAGGTTCGAGCGGGCCCGCTGACCGCTGAAGTTCAAGCCCGAGGTAGGCGCCGCGCCGATGGAAGGCGCGGTGTCGCGAGCAATCTTGGAATCTGTCAGGGCAAACTGGATGTAATTGCGGCCGTTAATCGGAAGGTTGTCGATGCGGATCTGGTCCACCGTCGTATTGGCCGAAGTCACTTGTGTCTGTACGATTTCCGCCTCGCCGCTTACGTTGACGGTTTCACTCACCGACGCCAACTGCAGCGCAATGGGCAACTCGGCCTTCTGACCCACGGTAACGGTGACGTTGTTCACCGTCGTCTTGGCGAAACCAGCCGCGTCCACCACCACCTGATACTGCCCCGGGGGCAACAGCAGGAACTGATATTCGCCGTCGACGTTGTCCTTTACCGTGCGCTCAAAATTGCGAGCATCGTTGCGAACTGTAACCGTTGCGGCCCGAACGACTGCTCCCTTGGGGTCTTTGACGTCTACATGTAATTCAGCCGTGGACTGAGCGAACGCAACCCCGGAGAACGCGATACCAGCGACCAGAAAACACAAAAATTTCCACATGCCCTTCATCCTTGTTCCACCCTTTCGAGCCTGCGGTACACACCGCGGCGGACTGCTTGCAGCTGGTGAAGCCGAAAAACCTCATCAATCCGCGCACACTTCGCGATTTTCCGCACAAATTCTTCGATTTTTGCAGTGAGGCGGTGCTCGGTTTTACACCAGCAGAGACATCGGAGGCAAGCAGCGAAAAGGGTTCCCCGAAAAGCCGGAGCGGAAGCTGAAATAGCCGCTAAGCTATTTGACAGTGTTACTACTATCAAACAGGTGGAACCCGGCTTCAGACGGCCGCCGAGACGCTTTCCTGCTTGTTCTCGTTCCAGCCCAGGAACGAGGAGACCTCGGTGAGGAACTGCTCCCAAGCTGGTTCCCCGGGGGCCACTTCGTGGCTGCGGCTGGGTAGTTCCACATATCGGGCACCCCGAATACGTGACGCAATCAGCCTGCCCTCTTGAGCAGGAACTACGGCCTCATCACGAGAGTGGATCACCAGCGTGGGACAGGAAACTTTCGGCAAGATGTCGGTAATATCAATCTTGGGGAACTCTGCCATCATGCGAGCTGCGTTTTCCGGCGAAGACGTAATTCGTTGAAACTCGTTCATCCATTCCGTCTCCGCCGGACTCGCGTCCGGACGAAACAGTGTCGTCCAGAGCTGCCGGAAAGCAGGATTGTCGCGTCCCCAGCCCAGTCGAATCAGGGTCAGCATCGCATTGAACTGTTCCGTTACCATGCTTCCCGGCGGGGGCCATCCCCGCGCGAACGCGCCCACAAGAATCAGGTTGCGCACACGCTTCGGATGTCGTGCCGCATAAGCAGCGCCGATCGGGCCACCCTGGCAGCTGCCGATGATCGAGATCTCATCGAAGCCCACCGTTTCGATGAGCTGTTCGAAATCGCTGAGAGAGCGCTCGAAGCTAAAGTCGGTGATGTTCCAATCTGAGAGTCCGCTGCCCCGCTGGTCGTAACGCAGGAGCGTGTGATGCCGCATGATGTGCGAGAACCAGAGTCGGCGAAGAGGATTCCGCCATTCAAAATCGAGATGATTCAACCAGTCGATCGCACGAATCAGCGGCGGACCTTCCCCGCCCACGCTGTATGCCAGGCGTGCCCCGTCGTCGGTTGTCAAGAACTGGATCTCCTGCTCCGGGACATCGTGTTCGTTAAAGGACTGCACCGCGTGCAGCGCAGGCGCCGGTCCTGACTTCACTTCTGCAATGAATCGATAGCCCTGGCGCGGAACCGTCTCGATGTATTGCTCGCCACCCTTTCCGTCGCTGAGCGCGCGACGAAGCTTGGAGATGTTGTGATCCAGATTGTTCTCTTCCACTACGCTGTCCGGCCACAGTCGCTGCATGAGGTCGTCTTTGCGGACAAGTCGGCCGTGGTTTTCCACCAGGATGCAAAGAGTGTCGAAGACCTTCGATCGAAGTGGGATCACCTCACTTCCGCAGGCCAGGCGCCGTTCTTTCACATCCAACTGAAACGAGCCGAAGGTATAAAGCATTCACACCTCATTTGCAGCACTGCGATCAAGCAGTCCTGGCTTGTTTCCCTTTGTTCCACTCCATGAACTCGGAGAGATTGCGAACAAAAATCGGCCATGCCGGTTCGCTATGTATCGGCAGATGATTTCGGCTTGGTAGCTCAACGAATTGCGAGTGCGGAATTCGGCCGGCAACCAGGCGACCCTCCGCGATCGGCACTGCTTCGTCGCCAGCGCAATGCATCACCAGTGTCGGACACTTCACATTCGGCAACAGGTCAACCACGTCAATGCGCCCGGCGGAATCCATCAGTTGCACCGCATTTTCAGGCGAAGTACAGATGCGTTGCAGTTCATTCCACCAGGCTTGCTGTTCGGGTAAAGCGTCTGGCATATACAGGGTCGTAAACAACTGGCGGAACGCAGGATTGTCCTTGCCCCACCCAAGCCGCGCCAATGTCAGGAACGCATTACGCTTCTCAATTTCGTGAGGAATCGGTCGCTTCATCCATCCGCGAGCGAACGACCCATGCAACACCATTCTCTCCACCCGTTCCGGATATTTCGCCGCGTACCACACGGCCACGGCGGCCCCTTGTGAGATTCCGAGCAACGAGAATCGTTTCAGCTTCAACTCGTCAATGAGTTGCTCAAAATCCTGCAGCCACGCCTCGAAGGAAAAATCAGTGATGTTCCAACTCGACAGCCCATTGCCACGCTCGTCATAGCGAACCAGCGTGTGGTTCTCAGTCAGCACCGGGAGCCAATGCTTCCAGATGGGACTCTTGAGCTCAAACTCGAGGTGGTTCAGCCAGTTGGCTGCTTTCACGAGCACTGGGCCTTCGCCAGCAACCGAGTAAGCGATGCGGGCCCCGTCGTGAGCCGTGAAGAATTCGATTTCTTGCTGAATGGGCGGAGGCTCGGGTAGACGTTCAGGTTCAGCAACAGCATCAGGCGGCCGAGTCCCATTCGTGGAGGTTACATTGGCAACGAACCGATATCCCTGCCGAGGAATAGTCTCAATGTACTTCGTGCCGTTCTCCCCGTCGGAAAGCGCACGCCGCAGCTTGGAGATATTGTGGTCGAGGTTGTTCTCGTCGACGAAACTATCGGGCCACAACCGGCCCATGAGTTCGTCCTTCCGAACCAACCGTCCGTGATTCTCAACCAGGATGCAAAGCGTATCGAAGACTTTTGCGCGTAAGGGGACGACTTCATCCGCGCACGTGAGGCGGCGTTCGGCGACATCCAGTTGAAAGGCCCCAAAGCGAAAGACCACGGACCGCCACCTGTTTCTTCCGGCAGATAGTCCCCACCAAAGGCTCAGAATGAGCCGTTCCCCACGTGTCTTTGATTATATCGTTGGAAGAAAATGAAAGCGCGGATTTTAAGTCCGCGCTCACCAAAAATTCTAAACACTGACTCTTATTCGCCTTGTCGTTCTGTCGCTAATGTCCCATTCGGTGCTGGTACGCCTTGGCCGGTAGGGCTTGAGGTAGGAATTGGCGTAGCGGTGGGTTTGCGATGCTGCTCCGGAGCAGGACGGGCCGGCTGCACCGCGCTGGCGCCGCGTTCATCGAACTTGCCAAAGATCATCTTGCCGGCCGTCGTTTGCAGGACCGAGGTCACAGCAACGTCCACCGTCTTGCCGATCATCTTGCGGGCATTGTCGACCACCACCATGGTGCCGTCATCCAGGTACGCGACTCCCTGGTTGTACTCCTTGCCTTCTTTAAGGATGAACACCCGCATCGCTTCCCCAGGCAGTACGATCGGCTTCAGGGCATTTGCGAGCTCGTTGATGTTCAGGACTTCCACGCCCTGGAGCTGTGCCACCTTATTCAGGTTGAAGTCGTTGGTGATGATCTTGGCTTCAAAATCCTTCGCCAGCTCGATCAGCTTCATATCTACTTCGCGGATCGACGGATAGTCGTCTTCCACGATCTGCACCTGCACAGTCGCAATCTTCTGTACGCGTTGCAGGATGTCGAGTCCCCGGCGTCCGCGGTTTCGCTTCAGCGGATCGGCTGAGTCGGCAACCAGTTGCAATTCGCGCAACACGAACTGCGGGATTACCAGGATGCCGTCGAGGAAGCCCGTCTCAGCGATGTCGGCAATGCGGCCATCGATGATGACTGACGTGTCCAGAATCTTCTGGCTCTTCTTGCCTTGTTTCTCTCCGCCGAAGATACCGCCCAGGGCCGAGAGGTTCAGCAGGTCGCCTTTGTTTGCACCAACGATCAGCCCCACGTAAGCCATGAACAGCATGATCACCAGCGTCAGGAAGCTCTGAGTGCTGCCTGGGGCAAGGCTGTTGCGCAGCACACTGCTGAATAGAAACGCGCCGATGATGCCAAGGATGCTGCCGATAGCAGCCCCGATCAGACGCTTCAGGCTGATCAGCCGCAGTCGCAACTCGAAGAGAACAATGGCAAAACCGATGCCCACGCCGACAGCAAGATCGGGAACGGGCGTCAGCCCGAACGGATGCAGGATGTAACAGGCGAGACCAACCAGAATGATGAAGATTACGCGAACAATTAATAGGTCCAAGGGGGTCCTCCCCCGACTCGATCCAGAGCGCTTTATGAAGTCAGTAATTAGAAGTTATGCGCCCCGGTCCCAAAGTAGGGATTACCACTTAATAATGAACGCATTTATACCACCCGTGCCCATACCTCTGCACGTTCAATTTGGGAACGATACCACCCGCCTTTCGATGTCAAACCAGCTTCAGTTTGGGCTGAAGGTTATCGAGTAAAGCAACAATCACGCCGCAATATCCGTTGACCGGAAGAACAACAGGCCGCATGGTTAAGCTACGTTTTCATGCCAAATGCATGGAAGCGGTGTGGTTGGGCCAAGGGCCAGGAAACAGGATTCTTCATTTTGGGTTAGGACGCTTCGGGGAAACCGCGGAGTCCTGAAAACCGGCGCATGTCTCGGGGGAGAATGGCGCCGGTTTTTCTTGTCCTTCAAAAAGGTGGCATTCGCTGGCCGATTCCTGCCTTTCGCTGCTCTGGAGTGCCTGTTCCACCTGTGAAATCAGCGGTTTAACGTTGTTTTGCCGCCGACCGGAGCTCAATGTGCTCTAATAATTAGTTCAAGGGATGGGGATGGCTCTTTCCGTACAGGCTCGTCGAAAACTGAAGCGGATTCATCGGCGTACACGCGAATGGAAGATGATCGCGAAGGCGCTCGTGTCGACGGATCATCCCGTTTTGGCACACATCATCCCCATGCGGCGATGCAATCTCGCCTGCACTTATTGCAACGAGTTTGATAAAACCAGCAACCCGGTTCCGGTTGAAACCATGTTCCAGCGCGTCGACAAACTCGGCGCTCTTGGCACTACGATCATGACCATCAGCGGCGGTGAACCGCTGCTGCATCCGGAACTCGACCAGATCATTGGCCGAGCCCGCAAAAACGGCATCATCGCCGGCATGATCACGAATGGCTACCTGCTTACGGCGGAGCGCATCCAGCGGTTGAACAAAGCTGGACTCGAGCACCTGCAAATCTCCATCGACAACGTTACACCCGACGAAGTTTCCAAGAAGTCGCTGAAGGTCCTCGACAAAAAGCTACAGTTGCTTGCTGAACATGCGGACTTTCACGTCAACATCAATTCGGTTGTCGGCGGCGGCATGTCGAATCCCAACGATGCATTGATCGTCGGCCAGCGCGCGCTGGAATTGGGCTTTACCTCAACCGTTGGCATCATTCATAACGGTGATGGCCAGTTGATGCCGCTCGGTGAAGAAGAGCGCCGCGTCTATCACGCAATGAAGGCCATGGAGAAGGGCAGCTACGCCCGCATTAATGGCTTCCAGGACAACATCGCCGCTGCACGGCCCAATGATTGGCGCTGCCGCGCCGGTTCCCGATACCTCTACGTCTGTGAAGACGGCCTCGTGCACTATTGCTCGCAGCAACGCGGCTATCCAGCCAAGCCGTTGATGGAGTACTCGGTCGAAGACATTCGTCGCGAGTACCGCACCGAAAAAGGTTGTGCTCCGCACTGTACCGTCTCCTGCGCGCACCAGGTGTCCTTCATCGACTCGTGGCGCGGCAAGCAGCGCGTGATTCCGCCAGCGCCTGCCGCAGAAGGCGAACTGGTGCACATCCGCCAGAGCTCGGCTGGCGACTGAGACGGTCGTTCGTAGTTGGTCCTTAGCCGTTAGCAAATTCCTGAAGCGGTCAGCTCCAACCGACAATCTCTTTAACCTATGGCAAAGCACATTGGAATCGTAGCTTGTAGCGCGGAAGGCGCTTCGCTCTGCTATCGCACCATCTGCACGGAAGGCGCGAAGCTGATGGGCGAGCATGATCATCCGGAAGTCAGCATGCACACGCACTCGCTCGCGGAATACATGAAGCCGACGGTTCGTGGTGACTGGAAAGGCGTTGCCGAGCTGATGTTGTCGTCGGCGAACAAGCTGGCGAAGATCGGCGCCGAGTTCCTGATCTGTCCGAACAACACGATTCACAACGCGCTGCCGTTCGTGCGCGAGCGCTCGCCGCTGCCGTGGCTGCACATCGCGGAAGTTGTGTCGGGCGAAGCAGCGTCGCAAGGCTTCAAGAAGCTTGGTCTAACGGGAACGAAGTACCTGGTCGAGAGCGAAGTTTATCCGGAG
>DASTGW010000171.1:0-4154 GCA_035718705.1 Terriglobales bacterium
GGAGACCATCTGGACGGGATCAGAAGCCGTGATCGCGCAGGACCGCACGCAACGGAGTTATAACTGGCTTATCAGTCCCGGTATTCGCTGGGCACATAATTTCAAGAGCGGATTGCAGATCGTGCCCGGCGTTGCAGTGCCGTTAGGCGCTGGACCGAGCGCAGGCGAAAAGGGCCTCATCATTTACCTCAGCTTCGAACACCCGATCGGGCCCACCGAGCCGAACTAATTACAGGAATACCGGCTCCGGTTTCAACTCAATGCCAAACTGATCCATCACGCCGCGCTGGATATCGTCCTTCAGCGCGAGAATGTCACTGGCCTTCGCGCCGCCGCGGTTGATGATCGCGAGCGAATGGCGGCGCGAAATTCCGGCCGCGCCTTTCACGAAACCTTTGTGAAACCCTGATTGTTCCACCAGCCATGCTGCGGGAATTTTCACCTGTCCGTTCTCGGCAGGGAAACTGGGAATATTGGTAAGACCACGCCCTTCGGCGATCTGCTGCACTTCCGCGAACTTCGCCGCGCTCACGATCGGATTCTTGAAGAACGATCCGGCGCTGCGACAGTCTTCGTCGCCTTCCACGATGAGCATTCCCTTGCTGTGGCGTATTTCCCGAACTGCATCCCGCACTTCCTTTAACGTAGGCTTGCGGTCGCCGAAGTGCTTCTGCAGATCGCGATACTCGATCTTTGGCTCGCCATTCGGCGTTAAAGAAAAACGCACGCCGAGGATGATGAATCGATCTTTCTGGGTAGTGTTGAAGACGCTGGTGCGATAGGCGAATCCGCATTGCTCCGGCGTAAGTTCGCGGATGAGTTGCGTGGACATCTCCAGCGCATAAACCTGCGTTATCGTGTCGGACACTTCCTGCCCGTAGGCGCCAACATTCTGCACCGGCGTTGCGCCTACGGTCCCGGGAATACCGCTGAGGCATTCGATGCCGGCACAGTTTTCCTCAACTGCATGAGCGACGAAGGCGTCCCAGTCTTCACCGGCTCCCGTTTGCAACAATCGCTTGCCGCGATCGGAACTCTCGTCGATGCCGCGGATGGCCATCCTGATAACCAATCCGTTAAAGCCGGCATCGGAAACCACCAAGTTGCTGCCGCCGCCGAGAATGAAGATGGGTAAGTTCTTCGAGTGTGAGTAATCGATGGCGTTACGCAAGTCAGACTCGCTGGAAACTTCGACAAAATAGCGAGCCGGGCCGCCGATGCCGAACGTGGTGAAAGGAGCCAGCGGAATGTTTTCTTCGATCTTCATCGCTTAGTGTGAACTGAGGTCACTATACATGCTGCGGCGTTCACCCGATGTCCCTTTGCGAAGTGGGCCCGTAATGTTGTATTAATTCATCCATATCTCAGGGGTGCAGGAGCAGCAATGTATCCGGAAATCATGATTATTCCAATGCGCGAAGAACTTACGCGCCTGGGCATCGAAGAATTGCGGACCGCCGGTGATGTGGACAAGTTCGTCAAACGTCCGGGCGTGAGCATGATTGTCGTCAACTCGGTTTGCGGATGTGCCGCGGGACGCATGCGTCCGGCTGTGCGCCGCGCGCTGGAAAACTCAGTGAAGCCAGAGAACATCGGCACCGTCTTCGCCGGACAGGACCGCGACGCGACGGAGCAGGCGCGCTCGCATTTTGCGGGACATGCGCCGTCGTCGCCTTCGATTGCCCTGTTGCAGGACGGCAAAGTCGTCCACATGATGCATCGCAGCGACATCGAACATCGCGACGCGCAGGACATCGCCGGAGAGTTGGCGAAGGTGTTCAACAGGTTCTGCGGAAATACCGTAAGCCAATAATGTCTGACCACAAAGGGCACCAAGGCTCACGATGTTTTTTGGGGTTTTTCTCTTGAATCCTTCGTGATCCATCGTGCCCTTTGTGGTTAACGATCTCTTCTAACGGGCGCTCTTCTTTCTCGGCCAGCGTGCTTCAACCACGGTCCCCATTCCGCCGCGGGGACGGAAATCTCCTACCACTACGCACCAGTCCGGTTTGCAGGCCTTCACTACATCTTCGAGGATGCGGTTGGTCGCGTTCTCCTGGAAGATGCCGATGTTGCGGTACGCCAGCATGTATTCCTTGAGCGACTTCATCTCCATCAGAAGCTTGTTGGGCATGTAGGTGATGGTGATGGTGCCGAAGTCGGGCAGTCCGGTCTTTGGACAGACGGAGGTGAACTCCGGATTGTCGAGCGTGACCTCGTACGACGGGTAGTGATTCGGAAATGTCTCGATCTCCGGCAGCGGAGCGTCGAGCCCGGAGCGCGAGTGCTCTTCGGTGTAAGCGGGTGTCTTCTTGGGCATTGTTTCTATTGTAAATGCTGAGAATTAACCACAAAGCGCACGAAGTACCACGAAGGGACCCAGGGGTTAAACCCCGATATTCCTTGGTGAATCTTTGTGTCCTTTGTGGTTGGAACGGCGGTTGGTGACGTGCCGCACTAGTCGCATGTACATGCAATTTGCGACAATCATTGGTCACCCGAATGGCGGCCGAACCACAAGACGAGCAGTTCATGCGCGAAGCGTTGGAGTTGGCGCGGAAGGGAATCGCGCTGGCCTCGCCGAACCCGTGCGTCGGAGCGGTGATCGTCAGCGATAAAGGCGAGGTGGTTGGCCGCGGCTTTCATACCTACGATGGCTTGAAGCACGCGGAAGTGTTGGCCATCGAAGAAGCTGGCGGGCGAGCACGTGGAGCGACGCTCTACCTGAATCTTGAACCGTGCTCACATCACGGACGAACTGGCCCGTGTGCCGACGCCGTTATCGCTGCCGGCATCAAGAGCGTATTCGCCGCCATGCAGGATCCCAATCCGCAGGTGAGCGGGCAAGGTTTTGCCAAACTGCGCGCCGCCGGAATTGAAGTCAACGTCGGCCTTCTCGATCCGGAAGCCAGATACTTAAACGAAGCGTTCGCGAAGTACGTCCGCACGAAGATGCCGTTCATCACACTCAAGGCCGGGATGACGCTCGACGGCAAGATCGCGCCACCACCCGGAGAGTCGCTCAGCCCCACGGCGTTGGGCGCAGCAGCTGCGGGAATGGGTTGGATCACCAGTCGTGAGGCTCGCGCACACGTACAGGAACTGCGGCATCAAATGGACGCGATCATGGTCGGCGTGGGCACGGTTATCGCCGACGATCCTTTGCTCACGGATCGGACAGGACTTCCTCGTCGTCGACGATTGTTACGCGTAATCCTTGATTCGCGTTTGCGGCTGCCGCTCGAATCGCGACTGGTGAAAACCGTCGAAGAGGATCTCATCGTCTTCTGCTCGTTTGCCGAGGAGAAGCGCAAGGCAGAGTTGGAGGCGCGCGGCATTCGCGTGTTCCAGGTCGCGATGGCGAAGCAGGCAGGACATCCTGACCTCGAGCATGTCATGCGCAAACTCGGCGAGATGCAGATCACCAGTGTTCTGATCGAAGGCGGCGCGATCGTAAATTGGGTGGCACTCGAAACCGGGCTCGTGGACAAGGTTTTCCTGTATTATGCGCCGAAGATTCTCGGCGGCATTGGTTCAGTACCGTTTGCTGGAGGTCGCGGGTTCCGCCACATGGGCGAGGCCGCGCAGGTGCACAACACGCGACTGCATCGCTTCGGCGAAGATTTTGCTGTGGAAGGTTACCTGAAAGATCCGTATAGTTCCGGCGATTCGCCGGCCAACGTCAAAACGACGAGGGAGGAATAGCACTCATGTTTACTGGCATCGTGGAAGAAACCGGCAAGGTTACAAAGATCGAAACCAGCGGCGGCACGCGCAAGATCACGGTCACCTCGAAGAATCTATCGCGAGAGTTGAAGTTGGGCGACAGCATCGCCGTCAGCGGCGTATGTCTTACCGCTGTCCGCATCAAGCCGGGCGATTCCTTCGGCGCCGATCTGGCCGACGAAACCTGGGTGCGCACTTCCTTCTCGCGCATTCACGAAGGTGCCGAAGTAAATCTCGAACTTCCGATGAAGGCCGACGGACGCTTCGGCGGACACGTCGTTCAAGGTCACGTGGATGGGACAGGCAAGTTCATGGGCCTGGAGCCGATTGCCGGTGCGCAGGATTATTGGTTGCACATCGAGCTTCCGAAAGATATGACGAAGTATGTCGTGTACAAAGGTTCTATTTCCGTGGAAGGCATCAGTCTC
>DASTGW010000172.1:0-2551 GCA_035718705.1 Terriglobales bacterium
TCGGCGACAAGCGACTTCTTGTCGAACAGGTGGCCCTTCTCGTCGAAGTAAATCACGTCATCGGCGACGTAGTTGTTCCAAGGCGTTTTGTCGCCGGAAGTGACAGCGTCGAACATTGTTTGGGTACGGCGGACGAGTTCCTCCTGCGTTATCGGCGATGGCCGAGTAGTACAACTTGTCGCGAATCCCAAAAGAATCAAAGCCGCCGGCCAGACTAGATTCCGCATTGGTCAACTCTCCTCGGCGGCACTTTGCCCGACTGGGACGAAAGAAGCAAGATGTGCACCTCGCGGCCTTCACTCCTTGCGTTCTTTGCGAGGGACTGGCCCGCCCGGAAACAAAAATCAGCATCACACGAGTATGCGTACGACCGTTGTAGCTTTTGTCCTGGTTTCTCTTCTCAGCTTTGCTGCATGCACTTCGAAGGAGCGCACGCCGGAACAAATTCGCGCTCAAACCGCCAATGCCACGCAGAAAATAAAGACAGACACCGTCGCCGTCGCCCAAGGCATCAAGGAAGGTCTGTCGAAGCCGCGGGTGCTCGATTTGAACTCCGCCAGCAAGGCGGAGCTCAGCAGCCTGCCCGGAATTTCGCTCCCCAAGGCGGACAAAATCATCGCCGCGCGGCCTTACGCCAACGCGGACCAACTGGTGACCAAGCGCGTGCTGACTCAAGGCGAGTACGAGCAGATCCAGGACCGGGTCACCGTCAGCAAATGAACTGAATGAGGGTTCGATTTGGCCGATGACCCGATCATCGATGACGGAATTCTTCAGTGCTCTACGTTGAAGTAGATCTTGGTGTTGGCCCGATATTGCAGGACTTTGGAGCCGTCCAACTCCATTTCGAATTCGGATACTCGCGCCCATTTCATGCCTTTTACTGTTTTTGCTGCTTCCTTCACGGCATTTTCAGCAGCTTTAGCAAAGCTCTCCGAGGAGTAACCAACGATCTCGATTACCTTCTGAACCATAGAATCCTCCTGAATTTGAATGCGGCTGGAATCATACGCCTGGCACGGAAACGGGAAAATTGCTCTTGATTCGCAGGTAAGTAACTTGACCCGATCACCGGTTTCGGGGTATCACTACACTCGACATGGGCGCAGCTTTCTATATCGAAACCGTTGGCATGGCGGCGCTCATTCCGTCCATTCGAATTAGCCGCATTATTAGCCACATCCGAATGGCAGGGGCGATGTAACCAGGAGAGTTTTCAGCACAAAGCCACTGCCAGACCGGCAGTGGCTTTTGCTTTTTAGGACGGATGATGATCAACCTTAAAGACGTTACGGCCGCACGCGAGCGTATCGGGGATTCGGTTTGTGTGTCGCCGTGTTCGGTCTCGCACGCCATTTCCGACATGACCGGCAACAGGGTCTGGCTGAAGCTGGAGAACCTGCAACGAACCGGTTCGTACAAAGAGCGCGGCGCGCTCAACAAGATCCTGACGCTCACTGACGAAGAGCGACAACGCGGGCTCGTCGCCGCTTCAGCAGGCAATCACGCGCAAGCGGTTTCCTTCCACGCGACTCAGCGCGGCCTGAAGGCCGAGATCTGCATGCCACTTGCGACGCCACTGAATAAGGTGATGTCTACGCGCCGCTTTGGAGCGGAAGTGGTGCTGCATGGCGCCAATTACGACGAAGCCTGCGTGGAAGCACAGCGGCGCTGCGCCGAGTTTGGGCGGACGTTCATTCATCCGTTCGACGACGACATTGTCATGGCCGGGCAAGGAACTGTTGGCTTGGAACTCCTCGAGCAGGTTCCCGAGATGGAAGTGCTGGTGACTGCGATCGGCGGCGGAGGCATGATCAGCGGCGTCGCCTGCGCGCTGAAGGAGAGAAAGCCGTCGATCAAGATCATCGGCGTGCAGACATCGCGCCTCGCCTCCATGAAGGCCGCTATTGCAAACGGTGGGCCGGTGACGTTGCCGGTTGCTTCGACGCTTGCCGACGGCATCGCCGTGCGACGCGCAGGAGAACGCACGTTTGAGATGGTGCAGAAGTATGTCGATGACATCGTGACGGTCGATGAGGACGAGATCGCCAGCGCCATTCTTCTACTGCTCGAACGCGAGAAGACTTTGGCGGAAGGCGCCGGAGCGGCGCCGTTAGCGGCGCTGCTGCACGACAAGCTTTCCTTAAGGGGGAAGAAGGTCACGTTGGTAGTCAGTGGCGGGAATCTGGATGTTTCGATCTTGTCGCGCATCATCGAACGCGGATTGGCCGAAGATGGGCGACTCGTTCGACTGCGTATTCATCTGCCGGATTATCCGGGCGCGCTGCACAAACTTACGGGCGTGTTGAAGATGCATCGGGCGAACATTGTGCAGACGCACTACGACAGAACCTATTTCGGCGTCGACCTGGGGAATACGGCGATCGACATGACGATGGAAATGCGCGGTGCGGAACACATTCGGGAACTCGTCACCGCGCTGGAAGAGGAGCAATACCAGTTCGAGCGAATCCAGTGATTCGCAGCTTTTACCAATTCATTCGCTTCCGCAATCCGGTGATGTGGGCGACGTGATGGCGCGAGTGCCACG
>DASTGW010000173.1:0-2795 GCA_035718705.1 Terriglobales bacterium
GTGCCGCTGTAGCCGACCTCCAGTTCGATCGTGCCTTTGGGGGGAACGGAGAAGGGGAGCGTGACGACGGCTTCCGTCAGTTTGCCGGTGTGATCGATGTCGCTGGAGAACGGTTCCGTCAGATATTGCAGTGGCTGGCCGTTGACCTCGATCATGCGCCAGGTGAAAGTCGAAGAAATTTGCAGAGTAGCGATGGTTTGCGGCTGATTGGAGTCATTGCGCAGAGTGAGCTTGCCCCGCGCGGCGATCGCCTGATCTTCGGGGTTGGTGCGGAACTCGAAATCGTATTTCGTGAAGGTGAAGGCATTGCGGTCGACAGCGAAGGCCGAGGCCGAAACGAGCGCGAGAACGAGAAACAGTCGGAAGACGGAAGACATCAGGAGCGTTTTGACTTCTTCTTAATAGGATGGCGACGCTGGCGAAGCGCTTCGTACATGACGACCGCACCGGCGACCGAAACGTTCAGTGACGGTACACGGCCGACCATCGGGATGGAAACGAGGAAGTCGCATTTCTTTGCGACGTGCTCGTGCAGACCTGCGCCTTCGGCGCCGAGGACGATGGCGAAATCCATGTTGTAGTCGATCTCTTCGTAGCTTTTGCTGCCACGCTCGTCAAGGCCAATGGTCCAGATGTTGCGTTCTTTCAGGTCTTCGAGCGTGCGATTGATGTTGGTTACCCTGGCGATCGGGAGGTATTCGGCAGCGCCGGCCGAGGCCTTGGTTACGGTTCCGGTGACGTGGGCGGCGCGACGCTCGGGAATGACGATGCCGTCGGCACCAGCGGCGTCGGCGGTACGGATGATCGCGCCGAGGTTATGCGGATCTTCGACGCCGTCGAGCACGACGAGGAAGTGATGATTCCCGCGCTTCTCGACGAGCAGGTCGTCGAGATCGCTGTACTGCTTCTCTGAGGTGACGGCGACCACCCCCTGGTGCTGCTGGGTGTTGGCGAGTCGGGCGAGTTGGTCGCGTGAGACTTGGCGGACAACGACACCGGCATCGCGAGCGGCTTCGAAGATGACTTGAGCGCGGGCATCGCGGCGTCCCGCCATGATGGCGATGTAATCAAAAGAGCGCCCGCCCGCTTTGAGCGCTTCCACCACCGCATTGATTCCGAAAATGACGGCCATTGCTCTTATTAGTAAAACATACTGGCGGATGGGAGTGGCTCACGGGTTCGGGGCAAGATGGGTCGAGGCAAAAAAGAACCCGTCACCTGGTTGGGTGGCGGGTTTTTTGTATCGCAAGCTTTGCCGAGTTATTCAGCCCTTGGCTGATGGCCAGCTTTTGCGAATCCGTAAAGCCGTTCAGGGCAAGATTCAAAGAGCAAGCGCACCTTCTTATAGGGCACTTGGCATACCAAACGACGCCTTACTTGTGACGACGCAACTTTCAATTAATCAGGCACTTGCAGACTTTTACTTAAGTAATCGGCTAGTAACCATGTGCAGAACTTTGCACCTTGGGAATGGCACATGGGGAAATCAGACTGATTCGATGGCTTTTCCGGGAAAGAGTCGCATGACACGCGCAAGCCGAATGAATTTGTATCCGGCAGCCGTAGATGCCGGGAGGTCACAAGCGGCATACTCGCCGAGTCCCGGGGTGAATAGGAAGGAGGTCATTTGGCGGAGGCGATCCGTATTGGAATCACGGGCGGCCAACATGAAACGGTGCCACTCGACATACGAGCAGCATTGAGCGGACTGCATGCGGGTGATGAGAACTTCGGACAATTGCTTGATGCGATTTTCGATGATGAGAGACGGTGGAAGCGGAACATCGAAGAAGGCGTGGGCAATCAGTAATCCCAATGAGAGCACACCAAGAGTTCCATCTCGCTTTGCGCGTGCCATCAGCCGAGCCCAGTTGATGGATTCTCTCTCGAGCAGGCGGACGACGTCGCCCACCCAGATCAGTCGTGACCAGTTGTGCTTCCAGCCATGAATGCAGAGCAAGAGGAGAAGATCTTCCGGGGACGGAGAGAGAACCTCTTCCCCTGCGAAGGCGGTGTTGGAAACGTTGGACCACATCTCCGATGTATCGAACTTGAGCGCAAAGACCTGGGGCGAAGGCGCCCACTGCAATTCCAGTAGCAGACCGGTTTCGCGATGGCGAAACTGCTCTTCCGAGGCATTTCTGATCAGTGCTGGTCTTAGATGGTGAGGAATCCTGGCCACGCGCTCATACCCGAGCGCTTCCAGGATCGTGCCAGCGCGCTCCACGTCTTGCGGGCGGACCAGAAAATCGAGATCAACGCAATCGCGAACTGCGAAGCTGCCCCAATATCGTTCGGCGAGTGCCGGGCCTTTATAGGGGATGATCGGAACGTTCTCATTCTTGAAGGCACGCGTGATTGAATGAATCTCCTGCGCAAGCGGGAAGCTGCGCATGAGGATTGTCTGATAGACCTGACGGAGCCGTCGCTCGACGCCAGCATCGAGGCGCGAGCGCAACTCGCTTTCAAGAATTCGCTGCGCCACTACGGCGGCAACACCGTGAGATTCCGCTCCAGCCAGAAAGCGGTCCCAGTCGATATTCTCGAACAGCTCTGGATGGAGCTTGGGACTTGTGCCCGTCGCGCACACAAGCGCTTGCCATTCAGAGTCCGAGGAAGCAGTCTGCAGTTCTGGATCGACAGGCAACTTCGCCAATGTGGCTGCGGCGCTCAGAAGCGTTCTCCTTCTCCGATCAATTCCTCTTCCATGAGTTCCACCGGCTCGGGTTGAATGCGGCGACGGAAGGGCGTAGCCACCATGGAACACAGAACAAAGAACAGTGCTGCATTGGCTG
>DASTGW010000174.1:0-2925 GCA_035718705.1 Terriglobales bacterium
GGTGGCACTCCCCTCTATCCACTAGTAGGAAATCGACTTCTCAGTATTTTCGGGAGCTACTTTGGCTAAGTTCCTGCATATTCAAGTTGACGTTGCCGTAATAGCTTAGGCTCATGGCAGCATCTCTGTTTAAACCCACTGTCCCCGGACGGCATGAGCCTATTCGCCTGCTGCTAGTAGACGATTGCGAAGCGATTCTCAATTCGCTGGCGACCTTCCTGAGCAGCAATGGCGACATCGAGATCGTGGGTACGGCCGGCGATGGCTGCACAGCCCTCGATATTGCGCGCGAATGTCATCCGGGGCTTGTCCTCATGGACATCCAGATGCCGAAGATGGAAGGCATCACCGCCGCCACACAATTGAGCGCCGAACAGCCAGAAGCGAAAGTAATCCTGATGTCTGCCCACGATTATCCGGACCTGACGTCCGTGTGCCTCAAAGCGGGCGTGCTGGGATTCATTCCAAAAGCTCGCTTGCGGCAGGAACTCCCCAAGTTTCTCGACAAAATTTTCGAATCAAGGGTCGAGCCGTCAGCGAAGACGGTTTCCGCACAGCAATAAACGAAGGTTCTTGGCTTTCCCAAGGGGATGGCGATGTTAGCTAGATATTCAAAGCACTGTGTAGTCCTTATTTTCGCAATCGTTCTTGCATCGCTGACGGCCGAAGCGCAGCTTGCCCGCGTGGGTCCGGTCGATCCCGCGAACGGCTTTCCTACCTGGTACCAGGACCAGAACGGTTTGGCACTCGACTTCTGTCTGCCGGATCAAATTGATCTGGCAAACGGAATCTGCCTTCTGGTTCCCGGCAACGTTCCGGGATTCCCCATCATTTTCCCGACCAGCTTCCCGCAGGAAGTCTTCTACTACAACGTGACGGGCATCATTAATTTGCCTCTCGGCGGCACGGCCAAGCTGGAACTGTCGGAAGAAGGGGCATTTGCGATGGCGTTGCCCGCGCCCGGCGACCAGATCACCTTCAACCGCATTCGCATGATCGTGGATACGCCCTCGGCGGGAACGTACCGGATCGTTCATCCTTACGGCGAGAAGACATTTACGAATGTGCTCGCCGGAAATCGCGGGATTGCTTACACGGAAGACATTGGCGTTGCACCCGGCATCTTCACCGGATCGCTGCATGGACGGCTTGGACCTTTCCTGCGTCCTTCCGCGACTCGCGGCGGCGCCCCCGCAGACTTCATTACGTCAAATGGCAAAACGTACATCGGCGATGCCGCGACGCTCGCACCGGTTACGGGTAGCCCATTCGGCGCGGCGCAGAACGTGTTCCGAATCGAAGGCCCGAACATCGGCGGCGCGGGCGTGAACTTCATTGAGACTGAATTGTTCACCGTCATGGGCAGGGTTCACACGGACCCGATTCCGAGTCCGCTTACCGTGGACCGCAACAGCTATCGGCGCGATCCGAGCGGAGCAAAGATCGACGTATTTGCAACCGTGATTGCGGGCATCGGGATGAATCCACCAGTAGTCTCGGTGAGTTCACCGGTATTCGCCACGAAGGACCTCGACAAGGCCGGATCGAAGTTCCACACGGAAGTTGGCGTGGCCGATCCCGAGCAGCTTCCCGCGGAAGTCACGCTGACGAACTCGGGTGACATCCCGCCGTCGTCGGTGATTGCCGCGACTGCCGACGAAGTGATTATTTCCAAGGCTGAGTACGACGCCGCTACCACAACACTCACCGTACAGGCCGAGTCGCGCGACCTGCTGCACCCGCCGACACTCACCGTCGTTGGTTTCGGAAACATGAATAACGGCGTGCTGGTTGTTAACAGCCTGCCTGTACCGCCTCCGAATGTGACGGTCACTTCGTCGGCCGGTGGCAAGGACGTGAAGAGCGTAGCGGTCATCAGCGTAGGTCCATAAGAGATCAAGCTCCGGCGGCGCGTTCGCAGCACGTCGGAGTCGGAACCAGGTGCGAACAGTGGCGCTACGGACGTTCCGGGAGAATCGGATGCAGTCATACAATTTCAAATCGTTTCATGGCGGCGCGACAACGCGGATACTCGCGGTCGCTCTCGTTGTAATCGCTCTGTTAGGTTCGTCGGTCGCGCAGCAACAGGGTCTGGCTCGCGTGGGTCCGGTCGATAGCTCGAACGGATTTCCGCAGTGGTATCAGGATAAGACGGGACTCGCGCTCGATCTCTGCCTGCCGGACGCGGCTGAACTTGCGAGTGGCATCTGCTTCATTCTTCCCGGAACAATCAACCTGCCCATAGTTTTTCCGACGAACTATCCTCCAGAGGCCTTCTACTTCGCTGCCGATTCTGTGATGAACGTCAACGGTGGACAGGCCCGAGTGACGATCGGCCACGAGGGCGGCTTCTCGACGATCGCCGGCGCAATTCCGGGCAATCAGATCGTGTTCGCACGCGTACGCATTCGCATTGACATCCCCGCGCCCGGCGGTTCCTACAAGGTCATCACTCCTTACATGGAGAAGACTTTCAACGCGTTGCCGGGAAAGCGCGGTATCAATTTCACTGAGGACATTGGTCTGGTTCCCGGAGACTTTACCGTCGCGCTGAATGGCAGGATCGGCCCGTATCTGCGTCCATCGCTCACGCCTGGCGGCGCGCCGCTTGGCTTCAGCATCATCAACGGAAAGAGCTATATCAGCGACGCGGCAACGCCATTCCCGGTGACAGGCAGCCCGCTGGGCATAGACCATAATGTCTTCCGCATCGAAGGCCCGAATATCGGCGGCCCTGGCGTCAACTTCATCCAGACGACTTTGTTCACGTTGATGGGACGCGTGCACACAGCGCCCATACCCAGCCCGCTCGCGATCGATCGCGCGACTTACGTTCGCGATGCGCAGAAGGGTTGGATCGACGTATTCACGACGGCAACGCCCGGAGTAGGCAAGCCCACTCCGGTGCTCTCAGTCGCCGCAGGC
>DASTGW010000175.1:0-12465 GCA_035718705.1 Terriglobales bacterium
CCTCATGCAATCGCCGCGAAAACACCTACCACAATGCTCCTCGTCCAAATCAAGGCACCGAAGAAGTAGCTGGCGAAATCTGCTCACGGGCACACAGAAGGAGGGCTCAATGAGAAAAGCAACCGAGGCATTGGAGCGAGAGCACAAGGTCATTCAGAGGGTCGTGGCCGTGATGGCTCAGATCGTCAAGCAACTCGAATTTCGTCACGCTGTCAGCGCGGAGGTCTTGCGGGACCTGCTGCAGTTCATGCGGGAATTCAGCGACCAACTCCATCATGGCAAGGAAGAAAGCTATTTCTTCCCCTATCTTGAGAGCAGAGGCGTGCCCTCGACTGGATGCCCGCTGTCAGCCCTGAAAAGCGAGCACTCGAAGTCGCGACAACTTCTGGACGATCTGAACTCGGCCGCAGCCGGTTATATCAAGGATGCCGAGCGAGGCCGCCTGACCTTAATTCAGGTGTTGCAGAGCCTTGTAACTCTCTATCCCGCTCATATCTGGAAAGAGGACTATCTTCTGCTTCCAATGGCTGACAAACTCCTGGCCGAGAGCGACCAGGATCTTTTGTTGCGTCAGTTCGCCAAGGCGGAAGAGGTCCTCGGCACCAACACTCACGAGCGATTCGAGAAGCTTGCCGTCGAACTTTCGGAACGCGTTGATCATTGTCCGCAATGTGATCAGGAAGTGAGGCGTGCATGAGTGCTGGATTCGATATCCTCGATCACGCCTTGATCCGCATGCCATGTAACAGATGCGGACAAACCTACGAAGTTCCGTTGCGCGATGTTTTGCTGTCGCACACCGTTGTTCGGTGTGGCTGCCCGGTACACGAGGAGACGGAGTGCCCACCTCTGTTCCAGGTTCGACTGTTTGATCGGGAACCGGTCAAGGCGCTCAATTCTGCGTGGGAGCAGCTCGCAGAGCGCGCGACTTCTGACGGCGGAGAACTTGTGTTAAGAGGTGAGATTGATGCTCACCACGCCAGCACCGGCGCACAGATGCCTAATACCCATAACACTCGCTCAATGGATGGGAGAATACGGCAACCGGTGCCTACCTCGGGAACATTACTATCATTCGATTTGTCCAAAGAGGTTGACCGGCTGCTCTCGGAACAACCGTGGCAAGCGGAACATACCGCGAATACCATCGCGAAGTATCCAGACCTACGCGTGGTACTCGTTGCACTCAAAGCTGGAGGCCGGATGCACGAGCACCAGACGGCGGGTCGCATTTCAATCCAGACACTCTCAGGAGCGATTCGAGTTCATGTTGAAGATCGCGTTGTCGAAATGCCTACGGGAAGTCTTCTCACGCTGGAGCGCAATGTGGTGCACGACGTAGAAGCAGAGACTAACAGCGTGCTTCTTCTTACGATTGCCTGGCCGAAGTGAACATCGGATTGGGCCTGTCTCCACAGGGTGGGGCTCTCTGGTTAGCAACCCACACCTTTGCGAACAGGCGAAAACGGCTTAAGCGGCTGTTTCCGACCCAGTGTTCATGTGGGTTCAGCGGTCGAGTTTTCGACCTTTTCCGAACAGGGTGGTGTGGCTTCCTTCAGTTACGCGGCAGACGATAAGACTGCGGTGCTGTGATCTTGGTAACGACGGCCGGATTGTCATCGATGCGCAGTGCTTCGAACTCGGTTTTGCGGATGCTGCCCGTGTTCCACGATATTTCGTCCACAAGAAGAAAAAAGTGATGAACTAGTCCTTCCTCGACGAAACCTTGAGGCGCCATCTTCTTGATTGTTCAAAGACTTATGGCCTCGTCACAGAGCCGGTGAAGATTTTGGTAAGAGAAACTACAGTCGAGAGCGAATTTGCCTATACTAGATCAACGATAGAGGCCGAAACTCGGCCGATGGAGCCTCTATCCCATGCGTTTCAATGTCCCACCTGCCGTAAGCCAGCTGAAATCTCGCTGGAACCGCCTCTCCTTTCTAGAACAAGCTGAGGCCATCAACGATCTCGTTAACCGCGGCATAAGCCGCCGTGCACTAGCCCGCGAGCTTGGCTGTAGTGAAGCTCTGCTTCGTCACATCCAGAAGGCTTCTTCGCTGCCAGCATCGGTTAAGGAGAGCATCCTTACAAGAAGGATCAGTTTCCGGGCCGCAATCACATCGTCCAAAGAACCCCCGAAGCTGAGTTCAAAACTCCCTACCCTCCAATGTAAAGTCGAGCTAGTTTCGTCGACTAGACCTCCCTCAATCAAAGTGTCACAACCAACCAATGACGCCAAAGGCTGGGCAAAACTGATTGTTGAGTTCGCGATCAAGAAATACTCAACTGATCGCGGCGATTGCCATCAGCTGATAAAGGAAGCTGGAGATGTCGCCCATGCAATTCCTAACCCAAAACGGCTGAATATTCGGCCTCTCCCTCCGGAGGCCTCGGTTGAATATGTAATTGAACACTCCCGCCCGGAGCGGCAACTGGATGCATTCACCGACGTTTCACGCTGGCTTGCTGGATGGCTGCTCATGTTGGTTCCTGACAAGCAGGTCCGCTACGAAGCCCTAGAATTCGCGATTCGCGATGTCAGCCACTGATCGCTTTGGTCTGGAACCACTCCGTGGAAGAATCGAAATGGCGTAACAACGGCATGAGTACTTCGCCGTATTTCGCAGGTATCAAAGAACCTGCAAGATAGCAGTGCGAGGATAACCTCTCGCGAGAGTGGCCAAAAAACCTTGGTGAGCCTTCGTGGCTTTGGCTTTTCGCTGAGCCTTTGACGCATTCGCGCAAGAGCGTAGAAAGGAATCATGGTGAACCAGACGTACTTCGATCCTCCACCTCACTTATGGCTGGGGAACGGGCATCCGTTCCCCTAAACCTGCCGTAGGAGGTACCAATGGGTACCAGCTACCTTCAGAACAACAACTTCCCTTCTCTTCCGTCTTTGCCGGTTGAGTCGGACTCACAATCCCACCCGCCTTTGGAAGCCCAGAAGGCCCCGCCCGAGGAACCGATCCAGATCGCCGCAATCCCGGTAAATCGCTGCGTCACCACTGAACAAGCAGCTGAGATCCTCGGCCGGTCCGTCGATGTCGTAAAGAAGTGGCGGAAGCAGAAGGGTAAGGGGCCTGCTTTCATCCGCTATCCCGATGGCGGCATCCGCTATCGCCTCAGTGTGCTGATGAAGTTCCTCGACGACTGTACTGTCACGCGTTAACCCCGATGCGCGCGACTGAAGGTTTTGGTCGCGCGCACTTTTCTGAAAGGATCAGAGCATGAGAACTCGCGTGCACCTCACTCCGACGTTAGTAGGCCTGAGAGGGACTGCCTCTCAAATTCATGCCGAGCACAGGGTGAACCAATGCATACCGATTCCATTTCGTTCGTAACCGACTACAGGAACCCAGGCGGCTCCTTAGCACGGTCTGAGGCTCTGCTCCTCAAATCATGACCGCGCCCAGGGGAAGCCATGGGCTCCGCTCCTTCTCCACAACCGCAGCTGTTCAACCTGGAACAGTTGTGTGAACAACTGAACGTCTCACCCAGTTGGGTCTACAAGCGCACTCGCAAGGGGGCACCCGACCCGCTTCCGGTGGTCCGCGGCATCGGCCACCTCAAGTTCGATCCCGAGCAGGTGCGCCGTTACATCGCCGCTCGTCAGCGGCCGGCGTTCGGTGCTACGCTGTCGTCCTCCGACGGAAACGCCCAGGTCAACGGAAAGGACTACCGGAAGTTGACTCGCAGGCGGTTCCAAACCGGATCCGTCCGGTTGCGCGAGGACCGCGAGCCGAAGTGGTGGGAAGGCTTCTATCGTGAGGACGTCGTCGATGCATCAGGCCAGACGCGACGCAGACGCAAAAGCGTCAATCTCGGACTGTGCAAGGACGTTCCAACCAAACGGGCAGCCCAACGCAAGCTGGCCGAGATCCTCGCAGAAATCAATGACGCCAACTACCGTCCACGCACGACGCTGACCTTCAGCGCGTTCGTGAAGAAGTACCGGGAGCTTAAGTTGCCGACGAAGAAAGGAACGACGCAGGCTGGGTACGGCATCAACCTGCGGAAACATTACATTCCCTTCTTTGGCGATATGCTGCTCTCCGACATTGACACCGAGACGGTGCAGGCGTTTATCAACCAACAGATCGCAGCCGGCTACTCGCACAATACGCTCAAGAACCAGAAGTGGGGATTGAGCGCCGTGTTCAAGGAAGCCGTGAAATACAAGTACATCAAGACCAATCCGGTTCCGCCGACAGATCTTCCTCCGGAAGGAATTAAGGAAGACGCACCGCTGCCGACGGGATCACAACTGGAACTCCTGATCGCCAACCTTCCCTATGTTTTGGGCGAAGCCGTGTGGCTCGTGGCCATCACGTGCATCCGCCCCGAAGAGTTGGCGTTCAAGTGGTCGGACCTCGACGTTACGAAACGGCAGCTGTGGATCAAGCGCGCCGTCAACCGCAGCAAGCTCCACACGCCGAAGTATCACCGCACCAACCGCCCGATTCAGCTTACGCAGGAAGACGTCGAACGCCTGCTCAAGCTGAAGAAGCGGATGAAGGCGGGTAACCACGACTGGATGTTCCCGCACGCACGCAAGACAGGCCCGATTTGTCACGAGCAGATCATGGGCAAGAAGGTTCAACCGGTGGCACGCAAACTCGGCCTTCCGCACATGACGTGGCGTCTGCTCCGTCACTGGGGAACGACGCAGATGGTCGAGAAGCGCGTGCCGATCAAGGCAGCGCAACAACGCCTGGGTCACACCCGTCCTGACATCTTGCTCAAGCACTATGCACACGTTCTGGATGAATCGGCGGAGTTCGCCGCCGAGACGTTGAGCTCTCAGGTGAGCGGAGAAAAAAAGAAATTGAAAACGGTAAAGCCCGCAAATTCTAAGAGTTCGACGTCAATTGGCAGCCAAACGGCAGCCAGTAATCGTCGCTGGATTATGTAAGTGCTTGAAAAGATTGGAGGCGCGGGCCGGAATCGAACCGGCGAATAAAGGTTTTGCAGACCTCTGCCTTACCACTTGGCTACCGCGCCGCTTTGACGACAGAGATTGGGTCGCTGAAAGAAGCAATCCTATCTCAGCAACGAGGCTACCTGCTCAACCGGCGGAAATCCAGTAGTGCTCCGCGCCGATTCCATTTGCTTGTTACCATAGATTCATGGATCTCGCTGCCCGACGTGAATTGCTTCATCACCAGCTTCGAGAAGGTGCACCCTTGCTGGTCGCCTACTCTGGCGGCGTCGACTCCGCTTATCTGGCGCACGAGGCACACCTGGTCCTAGGCGAGCAGATGCTTGCCGTCATCGCCGATTCACCCTCGTTGGCCCGCGCACATCTCGTAGATGCAATTGCGTTCGCGAATGAACAGCGTATCCCGCTTCAAGTTATATCGACTGGCGAGATGGACAATCCCGAGTACGTCCGCAACGACGGACAGCGCTGTTTCCATTGCAAGGACGAACTCTTCACAATGATGGACCGCTTCCGCCACGAGCGAGGGTACAAGACGATCGCCTACGGCGTGAATGTGGACGATCAGGGCGACTACCGCCCGGGGCAAAATGCGGCACGGCAGCACGGCGTCGCGGCGCCTCTCCTCGACGCAGGTCTGACGAAGGCCGACATTCGCGCATTGGCAAAGCAGGCCGGCCTCCATGTATGGGATAAGCCTGCCTCCGCGTGCTTATCTTCTCGGCTTGAATACGGCCGACCCGTCACGCGCGAAGCGCTTGCACAAGTCGAAGAAGGAGAGAGCGCGTTGCGCAAACTTGGCTTCCGTCAGTTTCGTGTCCGCCATCATGGACAGATCGCGCGAATCGAGATTGCTTCTGATGAACTGCCGAAGGCCATGACGTCGGAGATGTCGGCAGAGTTCGTTCGCATCTTCAAACAGCTCGGATTTCAGTACATTACCCTGGACTTGGAAGGCTTCCGCTCCGGCTCAATGAACGCAGTGCTGCCAATTTCAGAACTGAAGAAGGGGTAAGAGCCGTGTGCATATCCTGCTCACCGCGGGTAAAAAGGTTGCCACGCTTAAGGTGGTAGAACTCGCAATTCTGAATAGAAATCCAGTGTTTCTCGCGATTTATGCCGTATGTTTTCTTACCGGCCCGGCTATCCCGAAAAGCGAAATCAGCTTCTAATTTCCCATACGCGAAATTGCGTTGAGGAACTCTGTGCGGGCCCGGAACATACGAACGGCATGGTTAGCGGCGGCAGCGATCGTCACCACGTTGCTTCCTCTCGGCTTACGCGCCCAATCCGCAACAACCGCATCTCCATCGCTCGATGAAATCGTCACCCGCATGGAACAGGCGCGCTCCAAGACCAAGGCAAGCGTCGCATTTCAACTTACCCGCGAATATAAGATGTTCCATGGCGACGAGGCCAAGCCTGCGTCGCAGGTAAAGGCCGAGATCAACTTCCTCCCGCCGCACGAACGCGATTACAAGATTCTCGAAGCCAAAGGAAACGATCGCGGCGAGAAGGTAGTCCGCAAAATCCTCGACCACGAATCCGAAGCCGAAAAGTCCGAAGTACCGCCTACCGCCATTGTTCGCCAAAATTACAACTTTCAGCTTATCGGCGAAGAATCGTTCCAGGGCACGCGTTGTTACGTTCTGAATCTTGATCCCAAGCATAAAGACCCCGCTCTGATTGAGGGACGCGCATGGGTTGATGCGAATACATTCCTCATCCGTAAAGTCGAAGGCAGGATGTCAAAGTCGCCTTCCTGGTGGGTAAAGGGAGTTCAGCTCACGGTGCTATTCGGAGAGATTAATGGCATTTGGACCCAACTCTCCACTCAGGCGATCGCAGATGTGAAAGTCATCGGTAGATACACCGTGGATAGCCGCGCCACCAGTTTGCAGACGGCCGAGTCCCTGGCTGCCAACGTTCGCCCAAAAAAAGTCCTGCCACGCGCACGCCGATCCGGCGTCCCCGCCGAAGTGGTCTACAACACCGGCGTACTCGTCGCACGCTAGTTCCTCGTCGCCCGGCCCGCCACAACATCTATAATAGGTAGGTTGACAGCCGGACCGGACGGTCACCCGCGCAAGTGGGAGGAAAGTCCGAACTCCGCAGAGCAGTGTGCCGGATAACGTCCGGGACCTTGGGGTCAAGCCCAAGGGACGGCCAGTGCCACAGAGAACATACCGCCCCGCAAGGGGTAAGGGTGAAAAGGTGCGGTAAGAGCGCACCGCCCGTCCAGCGATGGACGGGGCATGGTAAACCCCACACGGAGCAAGACCAAATAGGGGACAACGTCATCGCAAGATGGCGGCGTGCTGGCTCGGCGCGCCAACCGTTAAACGGCTCCCAGCAATGGGATGGAAGTCCCGGGTAGGTCGCTTGAGCGTTTCGGTAACGTAACGCCTAGAGGAATGACCGTCCTGCCGCCGTAAGGCGACAGACAAAATTCGGCTTACAGGTCCGGCTGTCATCTTCTTCCATTAGCCACAAGGGTTCGCTCGCAGATTCTTCCTCTCCTCGCCAAAATTGCTCACAGCTGTGATGTAACCGATTTACCTGTCGACAGGTGATTTCCATCACTGCCGCCCGAACCGAACCGTGCAAGTGTACGGGGCGCACTTGTGTTCCCGTATCAGCAGTATGTGTAACGACAGTGGATCATTTCCGATTGGAGACCCGAGCGAGAACGTCGCAACTTCATCTTTATTCTTATAGCCCTTCTGAGAGCGCGTTTCCATTCTGAGATTGACCGTCATTTGTCGTTGCCAAGGGCTTTTCAGCCTTCCATAGAGATTCAACATACGAGTTTGCCGCACGGCATCCCGAAAGGTCTTGGAGGCAGCCATGAAAGACACCGCCATCGCAGAAGAGACGATCAAACTCAGTGTTGAGCGAATTGCATATCTGGACGACCTGGTTGATCGAGCAAAACATGCCGCCGCCGTGTTCAGGCAATTTACTCAGAAAGACGTCGATCACATCGTCAAGCAGATGGTTTTGGCTGGAATGGCGAAGGCTGAACATCTGGCACGACTGGCAATCCAGGAAACCAGGCTGGGTGTCCTCGAAGACAAGGTCATCAAGAACATGGTGGCCACCGAATTCGTTTACAACTACGTAAAAGACAAACCAACCGTCGGCGTCATCCGGGAGTTCCCGGAACGTCGACTCGTCGAGATCGCCGAACCGATTGGAGTGATCTTCTCGCTGATCCCGGTTACGAATCCCACATCAACGGTGTTGTTCAAGTGCATCATGGCCATCAAGACAAGAAATGCGGCCATCTTCAGCCCTCATCCCCGCGCCGGCCGTTGCAGCTATGAAGCCGTAAAAGTCATGTACGATGCCGCCGTACGGAACGGAGCGCCCGAGGGCGTCTTCTCGTGTCTCGAGAATCACAACCTCGACGACAACGACTACCTGATGCACCACAAAGATGTTTCGATGATCGACGCCACCGGTGGGCCCAGCGCCGTGAAGGCGGCCTACAGTTCGGGCAAGCCGGCTCTGGGCGTTGGTTCAGGAAATACGCCGGTTTACCTGGAGAAATCGGCCGACATCAACATGGCCGTGGTCGACATTATTACCTCCAAGACTTTCGACAACGGCACGATCTGCGCCTCCGAGCAGACGGTGGTCATCGACGACGAGATCTACGATGCCGTACTGAAGAAGTTCGTTGATCTCGGCGCGCACATCTGCAACGACCAAGAGACGAAACTCTTGGGGCAGACGGTAATCGATCCCAAATCTGGCTTCATGCAGCCCATGGCGATCGGGCAAACCGCGGTTGATATCGCCCGCTTCATCGGACTCTCGGTAAAGCCCGGCACCAAGCTTCTGATCGCGCCTATCACTGGCGTCGGACGGGAGCATCCGCTCTCGGTCGAAAAATTGTTTCCGGTGTTGGCCGTCTATCGAGCGAAGTCCGTAGAGGAAGCCCTTGCGGTCTGCGCGGACGTGAATCGTGCGGGTGGCGTCGGACACACCGCCGTCATCTTCTCGCGCAATGACGAAGTCATCCTCAGGTTCGGCGAACTCATCAACGCCGGGCGAATCATCGTCAATTCGCCAGGTTCGATCGGCGCCCTCGGCGGCGTTTACAACGACATGGTCCCGACATTTTCCTTCGGCTGCGGCACCGGCGGCGGAAACAGCACCATGGACAACGTCAACATCTACCACTACCTCAACACGAAACGCCTCGCGCGAAGGACGCCGCCTCAAATGTGGTTCCGAATTCCCAATCAGATCTATTTCAATCCCAACGCGGTGCAGAATCTCGGACAATTCCCGTCGCGCTCCACGATCATCGTCACCAATCCGCCGCTCGAACAGATCGGCCACGTCGATATCGTCCGGCGCTATATTCCTCGCGAGACTCGCGTCCACGTCGTTGTCATTCCCGACGCCGAGCCCGAGATCAAGCCGGTGATGGAAGGCGTGGAAGCTCTCAATTTCTACAAGGCCGACCAGATCATTGCCCTCGGCGGAGGCTCCGTCATCGACGCCGCCAAGATGATGAAACTGAAATACGAGTCGCCGGACGCCAACTTCGACGAGTTAGGCGCACCCTTCCTGGATCTTCGCAAACGCGTTATCCAGTTCCCAACGGAGAAGAAGAACCACGCCCGACTCATCGCCATTCCCACAACCAGCGGGACCGGCAGCGAGGTCACGCCGTTCGCCGTCCTGTTCGACAAGGCTCGCGGACGGAAAGTCACACTTGCCGACTACTCGCTTAGTCCGGATGTCGCGATTGTCGATCCGCAGTTCGTCATGTCCATGCCGAAATCACTCACCGCCGATACTGGAATCGATTGCCTAACGCACGCGCTCGAAGCCGGAGTATCGGCTTTCGCGTCCCAGTACACGGACTCGAACGCCATGCAGGCCATTCGTCTCGCCTACCGTTATCTTCCCATCGCCTACGAACATCCGCAGGACGAGGAAGCACGCAACATGATGCATAACGCTGCTTGCATCGCTGCAATTGCGTTCTCCAATGCTTCTGTCGGACTGAACCATGCACTCGCTCATGCCTTCGGTGCCCGCTTTGGCGTTCCCCATGGCCGCGCCAACGCACTAATGTTGCCGCACGTGATCGCCTATAACGCGTCGGTGCCTGTGAAGTTCATGCCCTCGCCGAACCAGCAGGGATACGTCGCCCACAAAAAGTACGCCATGATCGCGGACCTGCTCGGTTTGGGCGGCAGCACCATTGAGGAAAAGGTGCAGAACCTTATCGAAGCCGTAGAGCAACTGCTCGATCGTTTGGATATGCCCCGCTCCATCGCTGAGATGGGAATTTCAGTGGAAGCATTCGAGCGCGCCATGCCTGACCTGGTGAAGCTTGCCTACGAAGATCCATCTTGGCTGTCAAATCCTCGCATGCCACTGGTAAGTGAGCTGAAAGAGCTGTTCTTGTTGGCTTACCAGGGACGGGGAGTAAAAATGGCGGCAAGGGCCTAAATTCGCAGAGACACGTTGGCCAGGCAGTCACTACGTCCAAGATTCTTTTGCTACAACGGTGAGAGAAACATCTTTATTCATTCTGAATCTTCGCGTCTCGCCATGTACCCCGTTCGGTAGTACAGCTGAAATGGCAATGGCTCGGGCTTCCGTGTGATTCGCACCTTGATCTTGCGCCACCTGCTCTCGTGCGGCATCGAAGCCGGTCGATATCCCAGTACGTACTGATTACGAAGCTCACGGCTGATCTGCGAAGCAGCACCCGGAATTTCCTCTGCCCCATCGACGGCGATGGTTCTTCCGCCAGTTACTTCGGTGACCTGCGTCAACCACTGGCGACCGAACTTCTCTTCCAATTTCTTCGTGAAGAGCAGGCTGGGAGCGTCGCACACATCGACGGCATAAATCTGTGCGTCCGATTCCTTCGCCAGATTTTTCACGCTTCGCAGGCTGTGCCGGCTCATGTTGTCTCCGCCATCGGAGATGATCACCAACGCCCTGCGGCGATAGCTCGCGCTCTTCAATTTGTCTAAGCCAAGAAAAATCGCATCAGCAAGCGCGGTGTTCCCCTTTGGCTTTAGCTCCTGCAACTGTGTCTCGATCGTCTCCGTGCTCTGTGTGGTGTTGGCAAACAACTTGGCTTTGTCCGCAAAGGTAATGACGAAATAATCATCCTTCGGATCCGCATTTTTAAAGAACTCACTCACCGCCTCGCGCACGCGATCGATCTTGTTCCCCATGCTGCTGCTGAGATCAACCACTAAGCCAACCGATATAGGCGAATCTTCCGAGTAAAAGTAATCGATCGGCTGCACATTCGAGTCTTCCAGCAATTGAAAGTCCTTCTTGCCGAGATCGGTAACCGGACTGCCTTTCGCGTCAGTCACCATCACCGGAACGGTGACCAGGTTGATGTTCACCCGCAGCGGTTTCATATGTATGGCCAGACTGTCGTCGGGTGTTTTCGGCAGTTGCCGTTGCACTTGGGGCGAGACGTGCACATCGTTGATGGACTGCGAAACGGCCCGCGAGGGCGATTGCACCAGTGTTAGGCCGATGAAGAAGACATGCCAGAGCCGTTGGGTCATAACGATCGGGGCTTCCCTGCCTGGGTTGTGAAAAGTGGCGGAGATATTACCCCGAAAAGCCTTTGGTGGGAATTGGCCAAAAAACCGGCTTTCGACTCCCCTAAGCGCGCCGCCCGTCCTCAATCGCACGCAAAAAGAGACATTCGCAGTCCTTCTGAACGGTTCCCACTAGTTCGCACTTTGTAACTGCCGTGACTAACCGCAACCCTTAGTGATTTTTTCGCAGGCGGACGTATTGCGCTTTTTAGGAGGACAAGGGTTTTTGTTTTGATCGGGCAAAGCCCCGGAATATGCTCTGCCCAAGCAGAGAAGATCTCCCTCAGCAGAAACCCGCGGCAAAGGCCGGACCCGGTGCATCGGCGCGGCGATCAAGCAATCGTAGCCTGAACTTCTCTCAACTTCATCGGCCCAGTAGATCAATTCGATTTTGGCAATAACAGTCAATCACATTTTGACGAGCAGCATGATTCCGTGTCGCTACAAACTGAGTTCCGTCGTGGCGACGGGCATCGTGTGTGCACTCCTTTCGCTGTCTGGAGGAGCCATGCCATCTCCGGAGCAACAAAGCAAGCCTGCTGTTCGGGATGAGACGAAATCACGCACGGCGGCGCAGCAGAAGATTGATTCTCAACTGCTGTACGCATTGCGGCAAAAGCATGGAGAAGCTGGAAAAAACGGGGTGCCGCTTCTGCCCGTCAAGCTGCGGACCGACGCTCAAGGTCGCGCTCTTGTTGATATCAGGGCCATTGTTTCTCAGCAGCTAAATTCACGGATCGAGAAGCTCGGCGGCAAAGTGGTTTCGACTGGCGAGCGTCTGGAATCCACTATCGCCTTTATGCCGCTTGACACTTTGGAAAAATTGGCAAGTTGTTCGCAGGTGAAATTCATCGGTCCGGCGGCCGAATCGGCTACGCACTGAACCAGTCGCGGGAATGACCCGCAGCAAAACTTTGGAGGCAT
>DASTGW010000176.1:0-3751 GCA_035718705.1 Terriglobales bacterium
GCGACATGCTCGCAGGACGTGGCGTCACCAGCCTCGACGACGCCATGCGCGACCTCGAACTCAAACCGGTACACGAAGCTCTGCGCCGGCTGTTCGATCACGAAGCCGTCCACGCGTACGCCTTCCCGAATCCGCGAGCCAAAACCGCCAAAAAGACAGCCGACGCCATCGACGAACTGGTCAACCGGGCCCGCACTCTGCTCGATACCGCCTGCCACTACTGCGCCAGTCCCGCCGCCGAAGTCGCCGGATTCGGAAACAACCGCAAGTGGACGGGTGACCGCGACACGGCACTGCAGCGTTTCCGCCAGCGCCTCGAGGCAGCCAAAAAGCTGGACGCTGTGGTGAAGCAGCTACCCGCTGCTTACACCAGCGAGGTCAAGGCCGTTCTGCCCGTCGAAGCCGTTGAGGAAATTTCCGCTCCACTTTGGAGTGCCGTCATCGCCTGGGCGGCCATTGAGGCCCTCGGGGCTTACTGCGATCCCGCCGGCACAAATCAGGCCGCCAGCCAGGTTTTTGACGCGCTTCGCCTGCGTGAAGTGATGGCTCAGTCGCTGGAAAAGCTTGGTACGCACGGCGAGGAACGCTGGCGCGTTGTGTCCCGGATCCGCGCCACCTTCGCCCATGCTGCCTGGGCTCCTGCTGCCCAGGGTACGCAACGTCACACGCCTGTCTTCACGTGGCTGCACGATCCCGAAGTCGCATGGCTGATTGGAGTACACGAGTGGGAAGGAGTTCGCTATTTCAACAAGGAAGCCTACGAGCGATTCCTCTGGTGGATGGCGTTACGTTCACTTCTCGATCTTGCCGCCACACCCGATCCCAAAGCCATCGCCGCCCTCGAAAGCGAAATCGAACTGCGCCTCAAGGCCGCGGAGCAGGCGCAATATCGCACCGAGTCGTTGCTCAAGATCGGCAAACCGCAAACGCTTTCGTCGCAACCGGCATCGGTCCTGAGATCCGAGACGACCGCAACATCATCCA
Organism: Terriglobales bacterium; assembly: GCA_035718705.1. Lineage (GTDB taxonomy): Bacteria > Acidobacteriota > Terriglobia > Terriglobales > Acidobacteriaceae > DATMXP01. The sequence goes on from DASTGW010000176.1 coordinate 985, forward strand.
AGGTCGCGGATAAGGAAGTAGCAGCAGCTAAGAAGAAATCCACGAAGCCGAAGAAACCTGTGAAGTCCTGATATTCAGCCCACGACTTCAGTCGTGGTGACGTCACTTCGTGATCGAAATGTCATGGCCCGGCATGTAAGTGCCGGGTCTTCGCATCACGGACGACCCAACCGCCTCACCTCTTCTCTCATCCCCACCGCGGCCATCTTCCGCTCTTCGAACTTCCGCGGCTCCTCCGCAAACCGGATCTCGGCCCCGATCCCGCTCTTTCCCAGCAGCTTTAGCAGATGCGGAAAAAACGTCATCTCACCCCAATACGCAATGTCTCTCCCCACATCGCCTTCTTCCATCGCGTATCTCAGATACGCTGCCGTGACGGGCATTCTGTTCTCCACCGCGGGCTCGAACAGCGACGGATAAAACGGCAGCACACCGGTCCCATCACTGCTCGTTCCTTCCGGAAACACTACCACTCTCAGCCCCTGCTGCAGCGCCTGACGAATCCCGTCGTTGGCATTCATCGTGTCACTCTTGCGTTTGCGATCGATGTACACCGTTCCCGCCATCGTCGCCATCATGCCGAACACCGGCCAGTTCCGCACCTCGGCCTTCGACACGAACACGCACGGCATCACCGAACTGAACACGAGAATGTCGAGATAACTCAGATGGTTGGAAACGATCAGCCCGGACCCAGGCACCGGCCCTTCATGCGAAACCTTGATGCCGAGCCGCTTCAACCCATTCGCACTCGCCCGATGCAACCACTCGGCTCGCTCGGCCAGGCTCATCCGCGCTCCGCCGCTCCGGCGATAATCCGCCAGCGCCTCGAGCACTGCCCACTTGAACTTCGCACCGTTGGTTAGCGCACGCAGGCCGCCCATACGTCAGCGCACATAACGCGCACGCGCGCTCGGCGCCATCTTCTCCAGGTCGAGCAGAGTCAGGAAATCGATGGTCTTGAATTCGCGATCCAGCGCCGGCTCTCCACCAATCCTCGCGCCTACTCCGAGGTAAGCTCGCAAAAGCTTAGGCGGTTGCGGCTTTTCAGCCGGAGCTCCCGACAACGGAAACGCGAAGGCCGGAGTCGGTTTTGTCCGCAACTCCGGCTCCACCAAATGTTCCTCGAGCCGATAGTACATCGCCGATCCTAGTTCCGTGTCCTGGGTCGTCACCGACGAGCATCCGATCAGGTAACGCCCGCCACGCGCCTGCGCATACTGAATGATTCCGCGCCACAGCAGGTTCAGCACTTCGAACGAACGAAAATCCTTGTGTATGCACGCGCGCCCAAGCTCCACCACGTTACGACGCAGCCGCTCGTACGGCGCGAAGTCGAATTCCTGCGCACTGTAATAACCATGCCCCGCAGCCGCCATCGCTCCAGTCTGGACGCGATACGTACCCACGATCCTGCCCAGTTCCGTTTCTTCCACCAACAAGTGGTGACACACGTCGTCGAACTGGTCGCGGTCTTCTCCCTGCGCGTAAGCCGTATCCAGGCCTTCCTTCATTTCAATGTTGAAGACGAGAAACCGCAGACGGAATAGACATCGCAGATCATCCTGGGTGATCGCCAGGCGCACCCGGTAGTTACCCGCCTGCGCCAGCACCTCAGCCGAAGGGACCGTCCCCGCCCCCGGCAAAACATCCTGCAACTGCATGCGGTAAAGTGACTCGGAACCAAACATGCGTCCTCCTCTCGGGGACAGCGCGCATCGTCCGCAGACGATGCACTTGCACTTCAGATTCCTTGCACCGGTGTAAGCGAACCTAGTCTAGGACGTTAATCGTTACGGGACGGTGAAACTTTTGTAAAACTTCGTGCTCTATCTCCCGTTACAAACCCGAAAGTAGTAGCACTTCTATCTCTTTTAACGATCTCGTTATAAAATGTCACCATTGATGCCACGCCAAAATAAGCCGTGGATGTCGCGATCCGTCTCCTACATCTAAAGCTGATTTTGTAGCGGCCTCGACTACTTATTCAGACGCTTTGACACATCGCCCTCCCCGGGTGCACAATGGCGGGCCGGTTGGGCTCCAGAAACTTCATTGCGGACGGTTCTGCGGACCGCTTCCGCTTCTTCCACAGCGCGCACTTCGCGTGGGACCGCGACGTGCACCTTCATCAGCAGGGATTCGGCTCAGATTAGATCGGCGGACGTCAGATCGTAATTTCGTTCGTCTCTTTCACTTTTGTGTTGAACGGGCGTTTTCACGCTACATCTTGACCACAAGCCGCAGTCCATCGGGACATGTGTACCTTAAGCTTTCTTCCCAATGAGTTCGGGTACGTCGTGGCCATGAACCGCGACGAAAGGCACTCTCGCGACCTCGCGCTTCCGCCCCAGGTCTTCGGGAATGCCATCTATCCACGCGAGCCCGGCGGCGACGGCACCTGGATTTCCGTCAACACTACCGGCATTACCCTCGCGCTGCTGAACAAGAACCTCAGCGGAGGCATGTACCTCAAGTCTCGCAGTCGCGCCGAAGTAGTTCCCGCGCTGTCTTCATCCGAAGCTCTCCCGGAAATCCAACGCCGGCTCGTCGAACTTGGCTGCAAGGGGATGTTGCCATTCCGTCTTTTCGCTTTCTCCCCAAACGAGAAGGAAGTTTGCGAATGGCGCTGGTCGGACTTAAAACTCTCGTCGCAGACTCACGACTGGAAACCCTACCACTGGTATTCGTCCGGCATGTCCGACGAAGAAGCCGAACGTCGCCGCGGCGCGGCCGTGCAGGTCGCCTGGAAGCAGCCCGACGCCGG
>DASTGW010000177.1:0-5889 GCA_035718705.1 Terriglobales bacterium
GCTATCAAAATCGGGCCGACAAAACGGAATCCCTTCTTGACTCGGTCCTGATCTGCTTCCAACCCAGCCACCTGCAACATCGCGACTACAAGAAGTGTGCCTACAGGAGCGAGAATCGCGATCAGGATGATCATCCACCAATTCATTCCGCAGATTCTGCCATCGATAGAACCATTTGACAATCGCAGGAGGCGTAATTAGGCCTTATCCAAGCACAATAAGACAGAAAGCCCCTCGCAAACGCACGAGGGGCTTCATCGTTACGAGAAAAAAGTGGCTTTATGCGTTGGCGGCTGCGCCCGGCTTCGCCGTGCGCGTATCCAGTTCCTTCAGGCGGGCAGCCTTACCACGCAGTCCGCGCAGGTAGTACAGCTTTGCCCGGCGAACTTCTGAACGGCGCGTCACATCGATCTTATCGATCACGCGCGAGTTCATCGGGAAGATGCGTTCCACGCCGTGTCCGAAGCTCATTTTGCGGACGGTAAAGCTGGCCTGCGGGCCCGACGTCTTCTTGATCACGACGCCTTCGAACGCCTGCAGACGTTCCTTGTCGCCTTCCTTGATCTTTACCTGCACGCGAACGGTGTCGCCCGGCTTGAAGCTGGGCAGATCGGCGCGCTGCGCCTTGGCAAGCAGTCTCTGAATAATCGGTGATGTCGACATGTTCGTTTTCCTTCTACATCTGCGCCAGGCGCAGGATCTCTTACTTCTGAACTTGTTCTTCCTGAAGTTCCCTCAGGAGCTTCCTATCTTCCTTACTCAACTCCGCTCCCTCCAGCAATTCCGGCCGGTTGCGGAGCGTCTTCGCCAGCGCCTCTTTCCGACGCCAGCGGCGAATCTCATCGTGGTTCCCATCGAGCAGCGTCTCAGGAACCTTCATCCCGCGGTATTCCGCCGGACGCGTGTAGTGCGGATAATCGAGCAGCCCGCCCGATCCGCACGTCGAATTCGGCTCGCCTTCGATCACGTGCTCGTCTGACGTGAACGACTCCTGCTTCGACGACGCCTGATTCCCCAGCGCTCCCGGGATCAACCGCGTAACCGTGTCGACGATCAGCGCCGCGCCCAGTTCGCCGCCGCTCAGCACGAAGTCGCCGATCGATATCTCGCGATCGGCAATGTGCTCGGCGACCCGTTCGTCTACGCCTTCGTAGCGTCCGCAAATGATCGTAACGCGATCTATCTGTGAAAGCTCGGTGGCAACGCGCTGATCGAAGCGCCTTCCGCCGGGCGAGAGCAGAATGACGGTCTCGTGTGGCCCGGACACTCCTGTCCGCGACTCCTTCGGCGCCACGCCCATCGCTTCTATACATTCAAAGATCGGTTCCGGCTTCAGGACCATCCCTTCGCCGCCGCCAAATGGGCGGTCATCCACGGTGCGATGCCGGTCTTTCGTATAGCCCCGCAAGTCGTGAATGTTGATCTCAACCAGTCCGGTCTCTTTTGCTCTCCGGACAATGCCGAAATCGAATGGGCCACGAAAGAAGTCGGGAAAAATCGTGATGATCTCGAACTTCATCGCAACCCCAGTCGTTAGCTCTTAGTCGTTGGTCCTTAGCAAACCGGCCGTGAGTTCCACCGCATTGCTAACGACTAACGACCAACGACTAACGACCTTCCTTCTGCCGCTCGTTTTCCTCAGAAGTCACTGGACGATTCACCTCCAGCATCCCTTCCGGCAGCAGCAACTCAATCTTCTTCCCTGCCGTGTCCACCAGCTTCGTGTACCGTTCCGCCAGCGGCACCATGTGCTCCGCTTTACCATCTCGGACAATCAGCAGCGGCGCTTCCCCGGCGCCAAACTCTACGTCGGCAACCTTGCCGATCTCGCACCCATGGTCAAAAACCGTGCACCCAACCAGGTCGCTTACGTACCAGCCTTCGTCCAACTTCGTGCGCTCGGCGGCTGGCACCTGGATCTCGCTCTTCAGCAGCGTCTCCGCATCGCTGATCGAATCCACTCCGGCAAACTTCAAGATCATGTAGTCCTTGTGGGACCAGAAGTCTTCGATCTGAAGCTCGCGCCGCTCGTTCTTGTCATCGAGCGCAAACACCCGCCGGCGATCCTCGAAGCGCTCCGGGAAGTCCGAGAACATCTGCACTGCGACTTCGCCGCGCCGGCCTTGCGTCTTCACCACTTTCGCAATGGTGATGAATTCGCCTTCCACGTTACTCGACGATGTCCAGCACGTACCGCTTCTGCTGGGCGTCACCGATCGCGTCCAACACGCTGCGCAACGCTTTCGCCGTGCGCCCGGACTTGCCGATCACCTTGCCCATGGCCTCTTCCGGCACGGTCAACTCGAAGACGATCTCGCCCTCTTCGTTAAACGACTCCACGGAAACACCTTCGCCCGCGCCAACCAGCGCCTTGGCAAGATCTTCCACCAGCGTTTTTACCTGCTCGTCAGTGACCTGCGGCATCGTTCCCTCTGGGCAAAAGTCGTACAGACTGGGTGCCCCATATCTGCCAGCCTTTGGCAGATGTGGGATCCACCACATAGGTCCTTACGCTACGGCTGTGGCCGCCGGAAGCTTCTCGACGAGAACGCGCACGCGATCGGACATCTGCGCACCCTTGCCGACCCAGTAATCCACGCGGTCCCGCTTGATGTTCACGGTTGCGGGCTGCGTCCGCGGATTGTACTGGCCAACGACCTCAACAGAGCGGCCATTGCGGGCGCGGTCTTTCTCGATCACGACGACACGGTAATACGGTTGCTTGCGCGCTCCAACGCGCGCTAAACGAATCATCAGCACGTTAACTGATTCCTTTTGTTGAATTTCCGGATGACTATCGATTACAGGACCGATCAGGACAAACCGGGTACACCCAACTGCCAGCCCTCAGGACACACGAGGAGCAGGGATGCAAACCGTTATTATTACGTAAGTTGAGGGGTTTGGGCAAGTCCAGAGCGCTTGCCCGGCGAATCAGGCTTTCCCTTTCACCTTCGCCACCCACCAGCGCACTCCCACAAACAGGAATCGCCAATCGTGGAAGAACTCCGGCCACTTCCGCTCGAAGGCATGGCCTACAAACTGGAACACCCATCCGACAAGGAACAGGACCAGCGCCCACAGCCACAATGGGCGATAGAAGATTCCGACCACAAACAAACCGATCGAGAGCACGATCATCGGGATGCCGAACGTGTGGCAGAACCGGTTTACCGGATGTTGGTGGCTTGATGCGTACTGCGCGATCCTCTGTTCGTTGGTCTTTCCGCTCAGCATGGGGCGAAATCATAGTTCCAAAATGGATCGGTGGCGAACTCTTTTTAGAAACCGAATCCTTCAACGTAAAAGAATTGTCTCTAAATTGTTTTGCGACCTCTGGGTCAACTTCTTTGATGTCGTTGTTGCTTGTGAAATCGCAATCAGCGACATAGCGCCACTGCTCGTTGAATCGGACTGACGCCAACACGGGGTAGGCCGATTTTTCCGGTTGGCATTTGAGGCATCTTCATTGACGTCCACAATTTACGACGAATTGAATCCACGATGACAACCAGGCTGCGATGAATCGATACCTTCCTCCCAGTGAACTTGCTGGTGGCGAACACGCCCACCGAACACAAAAGTTCCTGAGGAGAGAAATGCAAATTCGACTTCGCCGGATCAGCCCTATCGTCATCGCGATCGCCTTCCTGTGCTCCATGGCGTCGGGCCAAACCAGTTACGTTTTTGTGGACTTGAATCCCGCCGCCGGAACCGCCTCCAATAGTTTTGCGACCGCGAGCGGGTTCCAAGTCGGACAAATTTGGACTGACCCCACGTCGGCAACGGTTACGCCTCACGCCGCGATGTGGTCAGGCTCGGCCGCCTCGTACACGGACATGCAGCCGGCCGGTGCTACGAAGTCGGCTATCAACGGAACTGACGGTCTTTCGCAAGTCGGGATCGTGGACGGTAACGCTGCCCTTTGGCAGGGATCGGTCGCTTCATTTGTGAATCTGCATCCAGCTGGATTTCTTTATTCGTTCGCAACTGCCGTCTCCGGCAACACGCAGGTCGGCTGTGGCGATCAACTCGTCACGTTGCACGGCGGCGGAATCACCACCACCGGCGCCGGCCCCTATCACGCACTGATCTGGACGGGGTCGGCGGCGTCGGTTGTCGATCTACAGCCTGGTTCCGGATTCGATGGCACCTGCATCCTGGGACTGTCTGGATCGCAGGAAGTCGGGTATGGCCTGAAGGGCGGAACCTCGAACGCCGTACTTTGGAATGGCACTGCGAAATCTATCGTGAATCTGCATCCGAGCAGCTTCTATAACTTCTCGCAGGCCTTCGGCACCGATGGTGTCAACCAGGTTGGCTTCGCCACCTACGATGTCCAAATCAATAAACGCCGCATAGGGCACTCGATTGCCATTATGTGGTCCGGAACCGCTGCCAGCGCCACTTTTCTGGGGCCAACCGGCGGATTCCAGGACTCCGTAGCGACAGGTATCGGCAGTGGTCACCAGGTCGGGTACCTGGCGAATTTACTCGGCGGCGATGCCAGCGTGCGTCATGCGTTCGTATGGACGGGTAATGCATCGGCGGGTGTTGACCTGCATCAGTTCGCCCCCGCAGGCTACGTCTCCTCGATGGCAACCAGCATCGATCCAGTCACGGGCGTGATCACCGGAAGTGCAACCAGCAATCCGGCTGATAACACCCAGACACACGCTGTGATGTGGATACCCATTCCGTAATCTGCTTTCCTCCGAGACAGCGGCACAGCGGATTTGACTGTGCCGCTCTTTCACTCCTCGTAGCGAGTGTTGTTACCATTACCGCATGGCCATGTTCCGCACACGGTTCGTAAAAGAGATCGTGACGGAATTCCTTCCGCCTGCACGTAAGACGAAAATCCAGCGCGTGATCATCCTCTGCGATGGCATGCCGTCCGTACCGCGCAAACAGACCCTCTGCACATGGCTGGCGGGAAAAGGATTCTGGGTGTTTTATCCGCGCTATCGTGGCGCATGGGAAAGCGGCGGTGAGTTCCTCGCAGGTTCGCCGCATGAAGATGTGCTCGACGTAATCACGGGGCTGTCAAAACCATTTCGTGAGCTTGCTTTCGGACAAAAGTTTTCGGTTACTGCCGATGAGATCTTCGTCATCGGCGGCAGCTTCGGTGGAGCGACAGCGCTGCTGTGCTCGCTCGATCCTCGGGTGAAGCGTGTCGTCGCCAACTGTCCCGTCGTGGATTGGGCGATCCTGCGCAAGAGCGAGAAGGCCGAGACATCGAATCCGAGCTATGCCGCTTATATCCGCGAGGCGTTCGGCAACGGGTATCGACTATCCGAGAAGAACTGGAAGAAGCTCTACGGTGGCAAATTCTTCAACCCGATGCATCATGCCGACGAGATCGATCCGACGAAAGTCATGATGTTTCATGCCAAGGATGACCCCAACATTCCGTGGCGATCCGTAGAGAAGTTCGCGAAGAAAACCGGCGTGAAGCTGAAGCTACTGGCGCGCGGCGGGCACATGAAGACCGAATTCATCGTGCAGAAATATTGGCCGCAGATCGAGAAGTTCTTTCACCAGCCGTAGCAACGATTACTTGCGCTCGCGATTGTTCGGTGGGACGGGAATCCTGCGGATCGGTACAATCGCCCCTTGCGACGGCGACGGCTGTGCGATGCGGCTCATCATTTCCTTCTGCAGGTTGCGCATGAACTCCTGCATCTCTTTCTGCATCTGGTCCATTCGTTCGCGCATTTGCAGGATGATCGCAATCCCCGAGATGTTTACGCCGAGATCACGCGCCAACGTGAGAATGAACTCCAGGCGTTCAAGATCTTCGTCGGTGTAAAGGCGCGTGTTGCCCTCGGTGCGCGACGGCTTCAGCAAACCTTCGCGCTCGTACAGACGAAGCGTCTGCGGATGAAT
>DASTGW010000178.1:0-6616 GCA_035718705.1 Terriglobales bacterium
GGCGACAACTTCCGGATGGCAATGGCCGGTGGAGCAAACGGCGATGCCGGCTGCGAAATCGAGGAACTCGTTGCCGTCAACGTCTTCGATCATGGCGCCGCGTCCGCGCTTGGCCACGAGCGGATATCCGCGAGTGTAAGACGGCGAAATCAGTTTGCCGTCGGCTTCCAGGATGCGCTTGGCATTGGGGCCGGGCAGAGCTGTACGAATATTGGGACCGGACTGAACCGTGGTGGTCGGCATGGGATCTTCTCCTGTTGGCTGAGGCGCAGGTTGCTGCGCGATAAACGGACTGCTCCGAAGAGCAAAGATCAGCGCTAGATTGTAAGGAGAGTTAGTCGCAGCCGAAGAGACTCGGGCGAGCAGCGGAAGGAACGCAGTTCATTCCCACGCGAGGATAGCTCACGATCAACCGCAACCGGCAAGGCGGTGCAGCTTTCAATCCGGAACGGAATGTGACCTTGAGCTTCACATCTAAGATTATAGGCCGGTTTGGAAGCGAGCGGAACCCCCAAAAGGCTCGTTGGTAATTGGTAACCGGTAATCAGTAACCCTCCTGCTTCAACATCCAACGTCGACATCCGATCATGAACGGAATGAATGCGACGCAATGAGCGCCTTCGTACTCTGATACTGTTAAGTGTTGATCGTTAATTTCTGATCCATGACTCAGGCAGAACAGCAGCGCTGGCGCGTGATCGTCGCCTTTACCTTGGTTTACGTATTCTGGGGGTCAACTTACCTCGGGATCGGCATCGCGGTGAAGTACGTGCCTCCGTATTTGATGACAGGAGTGCGGTTTCTCATAGCCGGCGTGCTGATGCTGCTGTACTGCTGGAAATCGGGAAGAGGAATTCGGGTCACGCCCTTTCAACTTCTGAAGCTTGGCGTGATCGGATGTCTACTACTCAGTGTCTCGAACGTGCTGCTGGCGTGGGCAGAAGAAGTGGTTCCGACAGGACTGTCAGCGTTAATCGTAGCCGTGACGCCGCTCTGGTTTTTGGTCATCGATAGCTTTTTGTTTCGTGGGGACCGTCCCAGCGGAAGAGGCTATGTTGGTCTCGGTCTAGGAATCGTCGGCATTGCCGTGCTCCTGTGGCCGAAGTTGATGGCGACGACTGCGCTGGGTCGCAAGCAGTTCTTCGCCGCCAGCATGTTGATCTTCGCGTCGTTCTCATGGTCGATGGGATCTGCACTTTCCAAGCGCTGGCAAAAAGGTATTGATCCGTTCTCGGCGAGTGGATGGCAGATGGCTGTCGCTGGTTCGGTCAACTTGATGATCGCGACTGCATTCGGCGAGTTCTCTCATGCGCAGTGGACGCATCAGGCGATCGGTGCGATTGCGTACCTGATCGTCTTCGGATCGTGGGTTGGGTTCAGCGCATACATCTGGTTGCTACAGCACGTGTCGATGTCGAAGGTAGCGACATATGCGTATGTCAATCCTGTGGTCGCAGTGTTCCTCGGGTGGGTGGTGCTGAGCGAGCGCGTGGATGCCTACATCCTGGCGGGAACCGCGATCGTAGTAATCTCGGTCGCGCTGGTTACGCAGTCGAAGGTACGAACGCGGGCTGAACGCGAAGAAGAGACACTACCCGCGTGCGAGGCGAGTGCTGACTAAAAAGAAGCCGTGCCCGCGAGCACGGCTTCCTGCTGAAATCGAAGCGTTATTTTTTGGGGTTCGCTTCTACCGTTGTGCTCGAGTTCACAGCGGCGCCATTTTTGTTTGCGTCAGCGTCCGTTTTGGAGTCGGTGTTCACCGCAGTTTTGCCGGCGTTAACGTTTAGGTCCGTAGAAGACGTTGCGGTGGTCGATGAACTGGTTGTGCTGGCTGCTTCGTTCTTCACTTCCGAAGCGTCATTCTTCGCGCTGGACTTGGCGGCCGAGGCGTCGTTGTTCGCTTCCTGAGTCGCGCGAGCCGCTGTTTCCTTGGTCTTGTGCTTCGTCTTCTTCGCGGTCTTCTCGGATTTCTGCGTGGCGGAGTTAGCTGTGTGATTCACCGCACCTGTCGCTTGACCCGCGTCGACTGTGCCGTTTACATCGGCATCGAGAGATGTTCCGACCTGTGAAGTCGTGTGGCCGAGAGTGCTGCCCAGCTGGCCCGTGGCTTGAGTTGCGCTGCCCACTTTCACTAGCTGCGCCGATGCTGTCAAACCAAGAGCAAGAACCACTACCACCAGTTTGCTGGAATTCATGAATCCTCCTTGGATCAATGGCTTGGATCAATGGGTCGCCGCTGATATCGCGACCTCGCACATTGACAGTGCAAAGCGGCTGCCAAGTCTAAAGAGGAGGAGCGTTCTACTTAGTTTCAGCAACTTAGGGCGTAGGACAAGGTGGGTCGTAACGCGAGGTAATCAGAAGAAAGTTCCCGGTAATCAGAAATTATGTAAGTGCAACTTCTTGCAACGTGGGTAGCACGGTGCCAAACAGTGTTATTCCAGGAATGCAACCGACTGCACGCCGGAGACTTCGAACCGCTTGCGGCAACGGACATTCTTGCAGGCGACCATGTCGTCGCGGCGGACCATGTAGGACTTGGCCTTGGCGAATTTGGCGCGATCCCGGTCGTCGGCGCGCGGCGGGAGAGACTTCTTCTTGCGGCGGACAAACCATCCCAGTTCGTATTCGGCAGCTTGTCGGCAATGAGGGCAGGTGAGATTGGCGGTACGGGTTTCAGGTTTCTCGTCGAAGAAGTCGCGTTCTTCCATTATTCTGGCGCTCCCAACCTGATTGTAATGCAGTCGACGGCATGGTCGAGATAGCGATGGCGAAGAAGAAGGGTAAGAAAAAGGCATTTCGGGCGGCCACGGCGGTAAAACAGGCGGCGCGGAACGTGATCGGCAGCCCGAAGCCCACGAAGCGGGAAATTCCGAAAACGAAACAAGAACACGAAAAATATAAATCCACACTCCGCGATCTGCTATCGGAAGACAGCTAAAATCCCCTTGTTTTTAGCAGCTTAGGCGATGTTGTTTGTGTTTTTATGCCGGAATTATCCACTTTGCTCCTGAAATTACCTGAAAATACAGGGTTTCCCGGTATGGACACGAAAGGCCGTTCCGTTTTTCGGAAAAGGTACAAAGATTTCTTTGAACTTTAGTTACTTTGGATTAAGATGCGCGCCGTAGCAGGTTGACAGGTTCTGTGGGTTATGACGGGCTCGCTTACGGCCCTGGTCGTACGATCCCGGATAGTCCTTCCGAACCCCTCTTCACTGCCACACAAGATAACAGGTCTCAAGAAAGACCGGGATACCGAACACTCAGGAGATGGCTGTGAAAAAACTATTGCGCGCTACCTTTTTGACGTTGATTACGGCTGGGATTTTGTCCGCCGCCACCACCCCGAAGACGATTCAGCCTGTCGGACCGCAGATGTCGCCGATTCCGATGTGCGACCCGCCGGGACCCTGCAAATAACCAGATTTTGGACGGGGCGACCACAAAAGTGGAGCCCCGTCAAGCAAAATTCTGGATTCCCGACAATTACCCGGGTACTACATCCTGTACCAAAATTGTCTTGCGACCAGTGTGCCTGAACGGGTATTCTCCCGCTGCAGTCGTCAGAAGTGTCTAGTTAATCGGACTGCAGAAACGGTTCATTGTTCATGACGCTCCTGTACAGCTTCTGGTTCGCATCCTGGCTTGCCTCTGCTGCGCTTGTTGCGTTCATTTACAAGAAGAAGCTGCATCGCGAGTACCCGATCTTTGCTTCCTACCTGCTGGCCTGCGTGCTTGCCGACGTTATTAACTACGGAGCGATGCGGGCGTCGTACAAGTTCTATTACATAACGTATTGGGCCACTGCGGCGGTCACCACCCTGATGGGGTTCGCCGTTCTGCACGAGATATTCCGGCACATCTTCCGGCCCTATGAGTCGTTGCGGACATTTGGTTCCACGATGTTCCGGTGGTCTTCGCTGGTGCTGCTCATGATCGGCTTTGTGATGGCTCTTTCAGCGGCACCGACGACGCAAAACCCGATTACGAGTTTCATCTTCACCATCGACCGCAGCGTGGGACTGATGCAGTGCGGTCTGGTGATCTTCATGTATCTTTTCGCGCGGCACCTGGGGCTGGCGGAAGGACACCGGGTTTTCGGAATTTCGATTGGCCTGGGGCTTACCGCCGCGGTTCACCTGGTCGCGATCACCATGCGTTCGCGTTTCCAAGGCAATCCGAGTGCTTACGCACTGAACATCATGTACATGACCGCGTGTATCACGTCCACGGTGATCTGGTTCGTTTACATGTATCGCCAGGAGCCGGAACGGCGCCGCGCCACGGTGCTGGAGCAAACGGAAAACTGGAATTACGCGCTGTCGGCGGTCACGAATGGTAATGGCGATTCCGCGTTCCTTCCCAGCGTTGTGGATACAGTGGAGAAGGTTCTGACGAAGCGGGCAACCAGCATCACATCGGAGTTCAAGCTGCGGGGATAGGCGATCCAAGAAGTTCTAAAAGAGGCGCACAGTGCGCCTCTTTTCTATTTTGTGCTCAGTAGAAATCAGAACAGCTGAGGAAGAAGCCGCAGAGCGGACAGACGAGTTTGCAGCTTTTGTCGCGCAATTGGGTGGAGCAATTGGGGCAGACTTGCATGACTTCGCCAGCCGACTTGGAGGTGGAGGTTTGCGGCTTCGGATGTCGGAGGTCTTCGCTCACAAGCTTTCGTCCCAGAGAAGAGAATACATGTCTTCCCCTGCGACGAGGCGACGAAGTGCACGCAACTGCGGCGGGAAAAAGAGGAGTCCCGTGTCCTTCTGCCGACGGAATTGCGCCATCACCAGCTCTGAAATGTTTGTCGGCCGACACGCTTCCCGTAACAACTGGCTCAAGGCTTCTCGGTCAGGCGGAAGGTATCCGGGGCGTTCCGAGATCCAGGCTAGCTTCAGAAGCGCACAGAAGACCTCCAGGTCTTCACGGGTCATCAGTCCCTGCTGCCAGCGAGGATTGAACGGGAAGAACGGAAATGGGTTGCGCTCGACGACACGAGCGCCAGGCCACATGGGAACCAGCGGCGGACTTCCCCCTCTTGGCAACTTCCCCTCCGAAAGCAGCAGCTTACGTCTGCTCGGAAAGGGTGGGAATTAGGCAAGTACCTGAGAAACCCCGGTCATAAGAGCTACATACTTCGAAGACGAGCGAACCCCGCGAGCAGAACTGCCTTCTAAGGCAGCAGTAGGGTGAATACCCAAAGCTTGCGAGGGAGTGCATATGAAGAAATTGCTGGTTTTATTGGCGATTCTGTCGCTGGGCCTGATGGCGTGGGCCGATGAAAAGGAAGACGCGACCGAACGCCTCGATAATGCTACGAAAGTCTTAAACCAAATCATGACCACGCCCGATAAGGGCATTCCGGATGAAGTGCTGGATGGCGCGAAGTGTATTGCCGTGGTTCCGCACCTGATCAAAGGTGGCTTCGTGTTCGGCGCGAAGCACGGCCGTGGCGTGGCTACCTGCCGCACCGCGAATGGCTGGAGCGCACCATCGTTCTTCAGCGTGACCGGCGGCAGCTGGGGCGCGCAGATCGGCGTAGAAGGTGTGGACCTGATCATGATGATCATGAATGAAAAGGGCATGCAACAGCTGCTGAACAGCAAGTTCCAGGTAGGCGGCGAAGTTTCGGCGGCAGGCGGCCCGGTGGGTCGGCATGCCTCGGCGGGTACGGACTGGAAGCTGGACACGCAGATTCTGACCTATTCGCGCGCCAAGGGTGCGTTTGCCGGCGCGACGCTGGAAGGCGCAGGTATTTCGCAGGATGACGACGCTATCCGTGCGATCTATGGCAAGGACCTGACGCCACGTGCAATTCTGACCGGCAAGGTTCCGGCGCCTGCTGCGGCGTCGCAGTTCCTGGCGACGGTTCGTGACGCGAAAGCTGTTGCCGACAAGAAATAGTACGTTTGTTTGACCTGGCCCGGCTTTCGAGCCGGGCTTTTTGTTTGCGATATCTCGCTCCCGTGTCCTTGACGAGGAGGGGCCAAAACTGCGAGTTTATTGCGATGTCATCGCGGAAGTTGATGTACATCGCTCTCCTGCTGCTCTCGATCGTTCCTCTTCACGCGGAAGTTAAGAACAACCGCATCGCTCTTCATGAGGGCTGGAAAATTCAGTCCGCCTGCAAAGTGGAGGCGAAGGGCGACGTGGTGTCGACCACCGGTTTCAAGCCTAGGGGCTGGTATCCGACGACGGTTCCCATGACGGTGGTTGCGGCGCTGGTCAACAACAAGGTTTATCCGGATCCGTATTACGGGATGAACCTGCGTTCGCTCCCCGGAATGGATTACAAGGTGGGCACAATCTTTACAAATCAGCCCATGCCTGAAGGCAGCCCGTTTCGTTGCGCGTGGTGGTATCGCACCGAGTTTCGCGTGCCGCTGACAGAGCGCGGCAAGAAAGCGTCGCTACACTTCGACGGCATTAACTACAAGGCATCGGTGTGGCTCAATGGGCGACAGATCGCGACACCGGAGCAAGTGGCTGGCTCCTATCGGCAATACGAGTTCGAAGTCTCAGAGTTTCTGAATTACGGAAAGCCGAACGTGCTTGCGGTGGAGATAACCGCACAGACGGAGAACGATCTGGGCATCAACTGGGTGGATTGGAATCCGTCG
>DASTGW010000179.1:0-10694 GCA_035718705.1 Terriglobales bacterium
CCCAGGTGTCCGAGGAGCGGTGCACCGCCGGATAACCGATGGCGTATGTCCGCTGTGGTCCTGGGCGAGGCTGCCACCGAGATCGTCTCCGGGATCGGCAGCCATTCGAACTGCTGGCCTTTGGGAGAGCAAGGCCGAAGGTAGTTTTCCCAAGCGGGGATCGAGATGAATACGCGCGACGATGAACGCACCAGCTTGCGCATCATGCGACGGTGAACGAGCGCGACCAGCCGCTGCTTCCATGATCCACTGAACTCAAGCATGGGTTCGTGAACCATAAGGAACACGCGATGTCCGGTCTGCGAGAGTCGTTCGATCCAACGGCAGAACGCGAGATTCATCGCACGATAGCCATAACCGTGGGGAACCCATTGCACCAGGATCGTGCTGTTCGCTTTCAATAAGGGATTTGTGCGGATGAAGTCACTGCGGGAGAACCCGCCAAGAGTTCGGTGGACCACCACGCCTGCATCGTCGAGCGTTTCGGGTTCATTTTCGTGCCTGGGGGCAAACACCTCGACGGCATCCCCGGCCAGGCGGAGATGTTGCGCGAGCAGACGTGTGTAGTCGCTGACTCCGCCAGTCTGCGGCGGATATTCGCACGTAATAATCTGCCAGTTCATGTGCTTGTGTAGATCTTCAGACAGCGTTCAACGACCTTCGGCCAGGTGAATGCGTCGAGTACCCGCTTGCGAGCCGCGACACCCATGCGCTCAGCTTCGTTATTGTGCACACGCAGCCACAACAACTTTTCCCGAAGTGCTACAGGATCGTTTGGCGGCACGATGAAGCCGCACCGGCCATCTTCCACGATCTCTGGCATGCTCGCCACGTCGGTGCAGATCGCCGGCGTGCCGCACCCCATTCCTTCCAGCAGCGTCTGCCCGAGCAGTTCGGGGACGTTCGACTTGTCCCCGTACATCGTTCGATACACGCTCGGCAGAACGACGCACATAGCCGAGCGGTAGGCTTGCACGATATCCGCATCGGCGCAATTGTGATGAAAGCTGACCTGTTTGCCGGCAGCGAGCTGCTTCAGGTCCGCAAGAAAACGATCATCCATCGGCTGCCCAATGATTTTGAGCGGCAGATCTTCGGGCATCGCGTCAACCAGATAGTTAATGCCTTTGTGCGGCAGCAGTCGACCGACGTAAAGAACGAAATCCTGACGCTGCACAAGCGGATCAGGTGAGAACTTCTCTGTATCCACCCCGCCGAGAATCACGTGCGACCACTTCTTGTCAGACTGACGGAAAACTTTTCGGCTGTATTCGCTGATATGCAAGTGCCCGTGATACCAGCGATCAGTCGAGATGTAGGCTGAGACATCCCAGCCACCACCGCCGAGGTCGCTGACGAATACTTTCTTCCCGAAGACATTTGCAAATGCGGCGGCCATACTGCTGGCCAGGATGTGGTGCTGATGGCAATGAATCACATCAGCCTGCGCACATTCACGGAAGATGGCAGCGGAGAACGGATTGTTCTTCTGCCCGCGAACGTACCATGGATTCCCGACCACGCGTATTTCTAGGTTCCCGATGCGTTCGGTGCGCGACTCGTTCCCAAAGGTGAGCATGCGGGTCGGTGTCACATCTGCCATGTACCGCGCCAGTTCGAGCGCGTAACGCTCGGCGCCGCCAAGAATGCCTTCAGCGCCAAAAAGAGCTGGAATGATGTGAAGAACACGACCCGTTTTGTGATTCGAGTTCAACAATTGTGGGACTAAACTCGTGCCTGATGGTAACTCAGTTGTCCTTTCCCGACTGAGCCACGCTGAGTGTACGATTCTTTTCGTACCATCCAAGACACTCCTTGTTCGGACTGTGAGTAGCTTATCCAGAGATTGACTACTTCCGGGAAGATGACTGTCGGCCAATGACGACCGAAAACGCTATATCCGTCGGGCAATTCGGAGATGACGATGCTTTGGTGAGCGTCGTCATTCTGAGCTACAACCGTCCGCAATCACTTCGCCGCTCGCTGGAATGCGTATTCCGCCAAACATATCGCAACCTGGAAGTTTTGGTGATGGATAACGCCAGTTCTTCACCGGAAATCATCCGCGAGGTCGTCTCGAAATTTCCATCAGCCAAGTTGTACGTTGCCAGAGAAAATGTCGGCTACACCGGCGGCATGAATGCAGGTGTAGCGCTCGCGTCCGGCAAGTACGTGTACTTGACCGAAGATGATATGTACTCAGACGAAGATTGCCTCAGCAGACTGGTTGACTACATCCGCTCTGATCCCTCTGCGGGCATCGTCTCCGGCACAGTGTTATCGCATGAGACCGGAGAACTTGTGTGCTGCGGCGGACAGGTGAGACTCGACGCGGTGTTCCGGTCGCGATTCCATGACCAGGGCGCGTCGCTTGAATCTGAGATCGCCGGGCCGTACTGCGCGGGATACACCACGGGAGCGATGATGTTCTTCGAGAAAGAAAAGTTCGTTGAGATGGGAGGATTCCGCGACGATTTCTTCATGTACTACGAAGACACAGAACTATGTTTGCGCTGCCGGAAGAACGGTGAAGCCGTTGTCATTGTTCCGCAGGCGATCGCACACAGTCTGCGCGGCGGAAACGGAGCGGAGTCCAGAGTCGTCAGCGTACACAAGCTGAAGAACTTCCTTGCCATGTACCTTCTGCATGCACGGGCACAGGTGCTGCCGGAGTTCTTGTTTCGCTATGTATTCCTTGGCGGTATACGTTCCGTGCGGAGCATGAACACGTGGCTAGACTTCGTGACAGCGATCGCATGGGTTGTCCGCAATAGCCCCGGGCTCTTGCGAGAGAGACTCGCTGGTCGCCAGCCGGCGTTTACCTGGGATCGCCCCAACTGGAATCTGGCTCAATCGGAGTAGCGGGCAGCATTGACCTTCTCGACGTCCGTAGCCAGCATTTCAAACTGTGCCGGCCAGAAGATGGTGCCCGAATTTGCCGGCGGGACCTGTCCGCAGTCGAAGACGTCTGCCTCGATCACTTCAAACGAAATCGCGTCATAGATGAGGTCAGTGTTTTGGTAATCCTCGCCGAAGAACAGGTCGATGGAATACACGCCGTTGAGCAGCGGGAGATCGGCGAGATGGCAAACGATACTGCCCTTGTGCAGCGGAGCCTCGAACCGGTATTGCTTCTGTACCCGGCTGGAGGCGGTGAAGATTGGGACGCCGTAATTGTTCTTAATGCAGAAATCCATGCTCGGGCGAATTTCCGCGTTTGGCGAGTCAAAATCCACTTGGATCGAAATGCCTTCTCCCATCCGGATCGCCGAAGCTGGGTTTCCACTCTGCGAACGAAGGCTCACCCGCGACATAATCGACTTCAGCCCTCCACGACGCCCCGGATGTTCTCCGAGGTCGCGTTGTGCGTTTTCCGGCGCTGCTTCGGCTGCCAGATACCTCGTCACAAGTTCGTGCGGCTTTCCGTCGCCGGAGAGTATGCCTTCTGAAATGAACAGGCACCGGTTACACAGGCCCTCGATGGCTGCCATGTTGTGGCTGACGAAGAGTACGGTGCGTCCACTGGCGCTCACATCGCGCATCTTGCCGAGACACTTCTTTTGAAACCCGGCATCTCCCACGGCCAGCACTTCGTCAACGAGCAGAATTTCGGATTCAAGAAATGCCGCGACGGCAAACGCCAGCCGCAGGTACATCCCGCTAGAATAGCGTTTTACCGGTGTGTCGATGAACTTCTCAACTTCAGCGAAGGCCACAATTTCGTCAAACTTGCGCAGGATTTCTGCCCGCCGCATGCCAAGGATCGCGCCATTGAGCAGGATGTTTTCTCGACCGCTGAGTTCCGGATGAAATCCCGTTCCAACTTCGAGCAGAGAACCGACTCGTCCGTAGAGATCGATTCGTCCGGTCGTTGGCTCAGTGATGCGGGAAAGAATCTTCAGCAGCGTGGACTTGCCCGCGCCGTTCTTGCCGATCACTCCAATAACATCCCCCGGTTGTGCGGTGAAGCTCACGTTGCGCAGAGCCCAGATGTGTTTCGCTTCGGCGCGCGTGCGCGGCTTGAACATCTGCATCAGCGTTTCGCGAAGGGTGAAGTACGCGGCTTCGTGTGAACCGATCTGGTACTGCTTGCTCAGGCCTTCGACTTGGAGAATAGGTCGCATGCTAGATCAGGTCGGCGAAAATTCGCTCCAGTCGCCGGAATGAGTAAGCGGCGTAGACCAGAATGACCAGCGTGAACAAACCGGAGTAAGCCAGAAAATCCCACGGCAGCGGGCGCCCGAAGAGCGCCGCGCGGAAGCCTTCCACGATCCCTGTTACCGGATTCAACGCGAGCACCCAGCGCCATTGCTGGGGTACCAGGCTCGCCGGGTAGATAACGGGCGTAGCGAACATCCAGACCTGCACCAGGAACGGAAGCGCAAACCGGATGTCGCGATACTTCACCGTCCACCCGGAGAAAAGCAGGCCGATGCCGAGGGATAGTACGGTGAGCATTGCAATCAGCGGCAGCAGTAAGAACACCGAAGCAGTAACCGCCACGTGGTGATAGACCATCAATACAGCG
Source organism: Terriglobales bacterium (assembly GCA_035718705.1). Classification (GTDB taxonomy): domain Bacteria; phylum Acidobacteriota; class Terriglobia; order Terriglobales; family Acidobacteriaceae; genus DATMXP01. The sequence goes on from DASTGW010000179.1 coordinate 4,529, forward strand.
AGCAGAAGAAAGGCGATTGCGAAATCTACCAGCGCTGCGAGTACAGCGGCCGCGGGAATAATCATCCGTGGAAAGTAAACTTTTGTGATCAGGTTCGAACTTCCGACGATGCTATTCGCGCTGTTGTTCACCGCGGAAGCGAAGTAGGTCCAGGGTAGAAGCCCCGCGTAGGCAAATACCGAATAAGGGATGCCGTCAGACGGCATCTTTGCCAGGCGGCCAAAGAACAGGGTGAAGATCAGCATCGGGAACAGCGGCTGGATGATCGCCCACAGGGCGCCGAGCGCCGTCTGCTTGTATCGGATCTTGATGTCGCGCCAAGTGAGGAAGTACAGAAGTTCGCGGTGCGCCCACACATCCTTCAGGTTCAGTCCAACCCAACCTCGTGTGGGCGCAATGGTAAGCAAAGGTGCTTCGGGCAGGGCGAACGACATGCGTTCGACTTCGCTCGTCTCCTCGATGATGGCCTGCTCACTCACTGCCAACGGAATTCCTATGTTGCCGCCTAGGTTAACACGGGTAAAACTCATGCTGGCGCACTGCATTTCGAAAAGTTATGCTGTGCCACTAGAGTGTTACGTTCCCTTGCCCACAATCTGCCGCACCGTAAGCCCGAACTCTGGCGCGCGCTGCCTGCTGCCTTGTTCCGGCAAATGCGCCTGCGCAGCGGATCCTTGCCTGAGTCGGTAACCAGTCGACTGCCGGGTGACACTGAGATCGAAGTAGACGCGCGCGATCCGATCGGCCGAGCGATCTACCTTTACGGATGCTACGAGTATGAAGTGACTCAATTGGTGCGCGATTTGCTCACGCCGCAAACGGTATTCTTCGATGTAGGCGCGAACATCGGGTACTACTCTTTGTTGGCTGCATCCCGCGCAAAGCTGGTATTCGCTTTTGAGCCGATGAAGAAAATCTTCGATCGCCTTGCCAAAAACGTCAAACACAACGGACTTAGCAACGTCACCATGATGAATGCGGCCGTTTCTGATCGTGACGGCGACGACACCATGTTCTCGAATCCCTCGTCAGAGAACACCGGATTGGCGTCATTGCAGGCGAGTGAGGGTACGTTGCCTGAGCAGGTTCCAGCAGTGACACTCGATACCGTTATGCATGATCAACGGCTCGCTCGGGTGGACCTGATGAAAATCGATATCGAAGGAGCGGAGGTACGTGCGTTCGCAGGCGCTAAACAATTACTCTCACGACCGGATGCCCCAGAGATAATTTTCGAGTCCCATGCTGGCAGCGGAGCTGCCGATTGTTTGAAGCATCACGGCTATTCCATTTACGAATTCAGGAATCAGCGTGATTATGAAGCTCCGAACTTGTTCGCCAGCAAACGGGAGCTGCCGTCCAAGATCTTGAAGAGACTTCATCCCCTTGGTTGAGGTGGCTTGGCGGCGGGGGCCTCGGCCAAGGCAATGATCTCTTCTGCCATCTGCTTCCACGTTCTGGAGCGCAACTGGTCCCCAAACTGTGAGAACTGCCTGCGCGCCGAATCGAAGTTCGCCATCACGAGTTTGAGACGATCGGCCAGTGCTGTCACATTTTCCGGATCATGCAGCAGGTATGCACGCAGTACTCTCTCATACAGTTCTGCCACGCCTGCGTTCGCACTCACAATCGAGGGGATCCCGCGACAGATCGCCTCATGTACGTTCATCCCATAAGCCTCATAACGCACCGGACTGACCATTAAGTCGGCGGCGGCGTACACATCGTTGACTCGGTCGGTAAATCCCAGTAAGCGAATGCGATCAGCCATCCCCGATTGGCGTACTTGCGTCTGCCACTTCTCCCATCCCCTTCCGCCACCAGCCGCAATCAGGAACACGTTCGAAGCCTGAATTTGCTTCCATGCGCGAAGTAAGGTATCGAAGCCCTTGTTTCGATCGTAGCCGAGCGCGCCAACAAAGCAGACCAGGATTGCGTCTTCGGGAATCGCAAAGGTGCGACGTGCCTGCCGCTTTTGCTCAGGGGACGCAGGAGTCCAAATAGCTTCGGAGCCGAGGTAGATCGTACTGATCTTGTCAGACTGAATGCCCATCGAGATCAGGTCGCGACGCGTTCGCTCGGAATTGGCGATCACCAACTTGGCCTGCAATAGCGCGCGTTCTTCATCACGCATTGCTTTTGCCTTATTCAAGGCACTCTTCGCCCGGAACCAGAGCGGTGCCTCATCGTCCAGTCGGGGCCACGCGTGATGCACGCTGTGCACCCAGTTGATGTCGGGGAAATCACAGTTGCCGCCGTTTACAACGATTCGCGCATCGGGAAAGTGGCGTCGAACAGCCTGCGCGGTTTCAAAACCCTTGCATTGAAGCGCGCGTTCACCTAGCAGGATAGAGTCAAGTGGTCGCGGAACCATAATGGGTTTCGCATTCGGATGGGATCCGAGCTCAGGATCAATGTTGTGGGATACGAGATGAACCGTTCGTCCCTGGGCGAGGAGCGTTTCAGCCAGGGCAAGATTGGCGCGATCCATTCCGCCGAGACGATGAAAGCCTCCGCAGACCAGCACCCATGGCGCAAGTTGCTTTGCAGCACCTGGAGTGCTCATTAACTGCGAATCACTCCGACCGGTCGCGCCACCCACATCAATTGCTGGTTACGTCTGCGAAGCGGCACGCGGACGAGCATCGGCAAACGCTTCGTGTGCTGCGTACAAACCCATCCCAGCGATAGCAGGAAAGCCGGGCTGCAGGGAATTGCCGTGAAGAGTCCCGTGCCTAAGAGGCTCGTCAGCAGGAACGCCATGCAAGCGAACCAAGCCAGGCGAAGCCCAAGGAACCAGGGATCGCCCTTATGCGCATGTGGACGGGTCAGGATCCACAAGATGAAGGCGATCCAGGCTGCGGTCCCCACGATGCCCATTTCCAATTGGATGCGTCCGAGTTCACTCTCAATCGCCATCGGCCTTTCGACCTTGTCGGCGAGAAAGTAGGGGATACTGGTGCCTCCTCCGCCGAGTCCGACGCCGAACGGATATTGAGTCACTGCGTCCATGAGCGACACGTTCACACTCGACTGAACGCGCAGGCTCACATACTCCTTGTCATTGAGCGTGGTGAAACGCTGCAGTCGTTCGTTATTGGCGACGATGTACCCAACCAGCACCAGGATCATGAGCCACCCCACGCGGTAGATGGGGCGCAGTCGCGTGGAGAATGTAAAGACCGTCAACAGCAGGATCAGGATCACAAAGTGTACGCGCGCCGCGCTCATGAACACGCCGAGGATTGCGGCCAGCATGCCCGCGATGAGTACGTTTTTGTGCCACACTTTGCGATGGCGTTGTACCCATGATCCAGCGATCCACGGCAGTGACATCACCATCATTCCGCCGAATGAGTGAGCATTCGCAAAGATCGCGGGTATGCGATAGGCCCCGGTTAGACCTACGTCATTACTGCGGTAAATCAGTTCCGTCAACGCATTGACCGGATAAAAGCGCTCAATTCCAAGAATGAATTCCGCGGTGCCGAATCCGAAGGCGACCAGGTTCAGGATTGCCATCCACAACGCCATTCGATAGCGCTGGCTGTCATTCATGCGCGCGCCGATCAGGATGAACGGCAGCAAAAACATGTTTCCGCGCAGTCCGACCAGTTGCACCATTGGGTCCTGTTGCGGCCAGAGGAACAACAAAACTGGCCAAAGCATCAGGAATACTACAAAGTGCTTCATGCGTTGAGCGTCGCGAGCGGCAAACGGTTCCGTAATCTGTTTCGACTGCGCGATGTACAGGCCGAGAACCGAGGCATCGAAGATGAAAAAAGAAGACGTCTCCGGGAAGTTGGCGCGCAGAATGCCAAAAGCGTAGCCGAATGTCAGGACCGAGCAGATGCCATCCACCAATGATCGCCGCGCCATCCAGTAGGTCACCGAAAGCGCCACGATCGTGAGAATCACACCCATTGATTCAGGCCGAAGTCCCTTTCTTCTTCGCTTTTTCTTTTGCCACGATCGAACGCACCAGTTGCTCAAGCCGGTTCAACTGTTGCGCCGGATCACACAAGAACTTGGCCCGCGAGGGCCCAGCGGCTCCGAGTCTCATGCGAACCTTCGGATTGTCGATCAACCCCGAGAGTTGAGCCGCCAGCATCTTTACTTCCCCTGGCGGCACAAGAATTCCGCAGGTTTCGTCCAGTATCTCCCGCGGACCACCCATTGAGAAGGTGACAACCGGCACACCTGCTTGTAACGCTTCTACGAACACCACACCGAAGGGCTCAGGTCCAGCATTCGGCTGACAAAAGATGTCAGCCGCGCGCATCAGTTCCGGAACATCCGGACGCTGCCCGAGAAAGCGCACTTTGAAGGAGAGATTCAGCCTTTGGGTTTCCGCCACGAGAGAATCGAAATACTCCGTCTCCGTCGCATTTTGTGGACCGCCGGCGATCCAGATCGTCCAATCGTTTTGAGAACGCAACTCCGCCGCCGCGTGCAGCAAGTTGAAATGACCCTTCCACACCTCCATGCGGCTGGCCATCAGAATGACCGTTGTGTCAGCGGGTACGCCCAATTTCGCTCGCACCTTATCCCGTGAGTACTCCTTGCTATTCCTGGGCGGCACGGGATTGCGAAGAACCTCGCTCTTCGCCCTCGGATACACCCGCTCCAGCGTACTTTGCGTGAACTGCGAATTGCAGATCGCAAAATCAGGAGCATGCCGGGACGCAAGCTTCTGTAGCCAATGGCCGTCGAAGGCGCCGTGCATCCAGAAGAGCAGAGGCACATGGCTGGAGCGAACGGCCGGCGCGTAGACCACCTGGCACCAGGGCGAGTGAGAAATGACGGCATCGAAATGACAATGCGCAAGCAATCGCTCCAGTTTTCGTCTCGAGCGGAAGACTGAAACTGGGTTGCGCAATTGGGCTTCTGGCAGTAGGTGAACCGTTGCATCCGCTTTTCGCAGCCGCTCGGCGAATCCGCCGTCGAACGCCAGTGCGAAATCCTGCTGCAGTTCGGGGCAGGTGTCGGCGAAATCCGCCATGGTCTGCAGCACCGACTCGACACCGCCAATCATGTTTCCGGAGTGAAGATGCAGGATGCGAACAGCCGAACCGGCATTGTCCGCATGGAGCGCGTCGTAAACGCGCAGAAGTTCTTGTTGCAGTCGCGCGCGCCCAAAGTGCCTGCGTGCCACATCAAACGAGCGGGAAGCCAGTTCCTCCCGTCGCAAAGGATTGCCGACTAGCGTCTCGATCGCCTGTGCCAAGCTATCGGCGCTTCCGCAGGCGAATGTCTCCCCAATATCTCCCATCGCCAGTATTTCCGCCGCACCACCAACAGCGCTGCTGATTACTGCTTTGCGGCATGCCATCGCCTCCACAATCACCCGCCCGAAAGGCTCGGCTTGAGTGCTCGCATGAACAACGATATCCAGCGCACGCATCGCAGTGGCGGGTTCATCGAGAAAGCCAGTAAATCCGATGCGATCACCCAGGCCCAAAGCGTTGGCATACTCGCGCAGCGACTCTACCGATTCCTGCTTCGATCCTGTCTGGTACAGTGATCCGCCAACAACGTAGCCGCGAACCGGCAGGGTGCAATCCAGTTTCGCAATGGCGTCCAGAAACAACCGGTGTCCCTTCCACCACGCCATCGTCGCGACGAGACCAATGCGAACGCAGGCTTCAGGAGCAGGACTCAAGCCACACCGCGCGTCGAGATCAAGGCGCGGGCCGTGGGGAGAAAATTCATCGAGGTCCACGCAGTTCAGCACCGTCGTGACATTCACACCGGGCAGGGCCTTGCGCGCGTCGTCGGCAACGCTGTTCGAGACAGCGATTGCGCCATTCGCCTCCTTACTGAAGTAGCGCAGCAACCGCGCCATCGCCGGTCGCGCACCTACATAGTCGTGAATGTGCCAGATCAGCTTCGACGTCGGTGGTTTCGCCATCGCAGCCAGTAGATGCATTTTCATCCCGTTGGAATGAATGATCTGCGGACGCAACTCCTGCAATTCAGCCCGAAGCGCATCGCGATACTGGATCGCAGACGGCGTACTGCGCAAAAGTTTCAGCAGCAGGGAAGCCCGGCCACCTGCCGAGTCGCCGAGTTTGGCGATCTCCGCGGGAAACGGCAAAACCGTGGTGTTGGCGTTAAGAACTTCTACGCGTTTGCGAAGCGGACCGTCCTCGCCGAGCACGACGTG
>DASTGW010000180.1:0-9013 GCA_035718705.1 Terriglobales bacterium
AGCCGATCGGTAATCGGTTGCTTGACCGAAACGTATGCGCCTATCGATTTCACGCTCTCGTCGAACGTCGGGTCGCCGATCACGAAACTTTGCCGGTAGCGACGGAAATTGCCGGCCACGAATTCCGAAAGCGAACTGAAGTCGAAGCGGCTATTCAAATACCCAACCTGAGTGACACGTACTGGTGCATAACCTACCAATCCACCGACACTCCACGACGAATTCCCGCGTGTAAACGACAAATCATCACTTAATTGAAAATTGTTGGACGTAAAGCGGTGTGGCGAGAACGCATTTCCCCCCAGCACTCCGAATCCATTAATGAAGATTTCCGGAGCAGTGGAGTTCGTATCCATCGCTCGATGGTCGGTCTGCCACGCAGCGAGAATATGGTTCACGGTCGCGGTGCTGAGAACAGAAGTCAGCGACGCTCGTCCCCAGACGCTCTGTCCAGAGAGATCATCGCGGTTGTCGATTGTTGAAAGCGTGCGCACGAATCCGTCCGCCAGGTTCGATGCCGTCACGTGGTTGTAGTTCAGCTGCAGGTTCAGCGTGTGTGCCGCCCCGAGATTGAAATCCGTTCGTCCGAAGAGCGCAGTCGGATTCGACTCCGAAACGATCTGAAGCTGCTGCGACGCGAGCGCTGCCGATACGGGTACGCCCGGCGCCTGTTCTGCGAACTGCGTCCAGTAGGGAACGCGAAGGAAATCCTGCTCCAGCCCTATGTAGAAGAAGGCGCGATCCTTCTTGATCGGTCCGCCGATCGATCCGCCTAATAGATGTTGTCGATTTTCGAGTGAATGTCCAAAGGGATCGCGCGACCCGAAAGCAGCGGGCCTGGCGATGTAGAACGCCTCACCACGAACTTTGTTTGCCCCTGACTTCGTTGCCACATTCACAAAGCCCGCATTCGTTCCGCCGACTTCTGCCGTCGCTCCCGAGCGTACGATCTGTACTTCGCGGACGACCACCTGCGGAAAGAACAGTGCTCCGTCTTCTGCGCCGCGAACCCCGCCACGCAGTGGATCATCGAAGTCTGCCCCATCGATTGCCAGCTTCAGCGACTCCGGCCGTTGTCCGGCGATAACGATTCCGTTCGAGTCCGGATCAGCCTCAGTGCCAGCGGCGAGCTGTGTCATCTGCGTGAAGTCACGATTGCGGCTGGGGAGGTAGGTGACAGTGAGCCCCGCGACCTGGTTTGACGCTAGCGACTCCGTTCGGTTCACCGAAGTGTTGACGGTATTGCCTTCCACCGTCGCGCCTGTGCCGGTAACTGTCACCGATTGCGAAGAGGACTTCACCGACAACCGGACCTCCACCACCGTGCTGCTGCCTGCTCCAACATTCAGCCGTACTGGCTTCTTTAGGTCGAACCCGGCGGCAGTCACCTGCAGCGCGTACGGTCCCACGGGGAGGAACGTCGCGATAAACCGGCCGGCTTCGTCGGTGGTGAATGAGCGTGTACTCGTGAAGTCGGTATTTCGGAGGACAATCTTTGCGTCGGCAATCGGACGAGATTGGGGGTCGAGAACCGTTCCGGTGACAGAACCCATCGCGGATGTGGACTGTGCCAACGAGGTGGCCCCCAGTATGACCAACAAAGCCACCGTGACGGCGATTCTTTCAGTCAAAGACACGACGGAAGGCGCAGTTCGCATTCTGTCGGAATATAACATTGGCCGCCGTAACCGGTTGAGGTGACTAAAGATAAGCTGCAGAAAGCAGCAATTTCCTACGAGCACTGGTAGTAGCTTTGCCTTCCACATACATTCGCAAGCAGCCGCATTACTTGGGGATGATTCTTGAAAGTAAGTAGCTGGCGCACTGTCGCCTCTTCCATTCTGTTCTTGTCGATCCTGAGCCACAGCTTCGCCCAAACGCCGGACACGGCAAGACTGCTTGGCAGAGTCGTCGACCAGACAAAGGCTGCCGTGGTCGGTGCCGAAATCTCGGCCACCAACGAACGCACGGGACTGACTCGAATAGCGACAAGTGACGCCAGCGGAAATTTCTCCCTTTCGGCGCTGCCAGTTACGGGCGCTTACAAGATCACAGCACGCAAGAGCGGCTTTGGTGACGCGGTCCTGAACAACGTCTCTCTGCTGGGAGGCGCAACTGCGACCTTCAACTTCGAGTTGAAACCTGCCGGCGAAAGCACCGACATCACCGTCACCGGCATCGCCGGCGAAGTCCGGGCCGATATCCCGCAACTCGGCATCGATCTCGACGCTCGGAAAATTGAAGAAACTCCGCTGATTAACCGCCGACTCACGTTCCTGCCGTTGCTGAACTCGGCAAATCGTCCTGCGATCAGCACTGGCGATGTCTTCATCAACCAGAATCTCTTTACCACGAACGGTGCGGGACGACGTCAGGCAGCCTACGTGGTTGACGGCAGTACTGGACTCGAGCTCTGGGGACGACAGACGATCTTCACCACCTTGCCTGTCGATTCACTGCAGGAAATGACCGTGCTGACGAACGCCTTCTCGGCTGAATATGGCTCGGGCGTCGGCAGCGTCGTAAACATCGTGTCGAAGACGGGCGGCAATGCTTATCACGGTAGCGTTATCGGGGTGCTTCGCCCAGCCGCGCTGACAGCGCAACTTTCGCGCGGCGGTAACGCGGCATCGGGAACCCAGATCCGCAGTGACTACCTGAAACAATTCGCCGCAACCTTTGGTGGACCACTTGGATCAAGTGGTAACACGCACTTCTTCATGAACGGCGAGTACAGCTGGCAGAATCGCACATCCCCTGTCACCTCGGCCATTGCTCCGCAGAATTTCGTCGGGCATTATCGCGGATGGCTCGGGTTCGCGCGACTCGATCATCGCTTCAACGATCGCAACAATGCATTTCTACGACTCGGTGCCGATTCTTTCCGTGACAGCAACCCAAGCGGCGCAGTCGGCGGGAATTCACTGCCCTCCGTGGGGCGCATCTTTCGTCGCCGCACGTACACGGCCGAGGTGGGAGAAACCTCGGTCATAAGCGATTCCATCATTAATAATGTGCGCGCACAATTTTCGCTGGCTTCGCCTGTGACGGCCTTCGATCCGTTTATTTATGGAACGCAGTATTCCGTAGTGGTGAATGCTGTGGGAGCGACGTTCACTTCAGGCACATCGCAGGCTGCCAAGTTGCAGAACCGTCAGTTCGATTTCGGAGACACGGTTTCAATGACGCATGGACGTCATGCCCTGAAATTCGGCGCACAGGTGATTCACGCTCACAACGGCGGCAATGGCAAAGAATTCGGCGGACCGAGCTATCTCGGGACTCTGACCTTTAAACCCTGCCCCGCCACCAACAGTGCAGCCGTCTGTGAATCAACATACCTTACCGACATCAACAATCTTCAGACTTACAGCCAGAGCTTTGGCATCGGGTCTTACACGGTCGACGACACCCTGTGGTCGTTATTCGCCCAAGATGACCTGCGCCTGAACCAAAGCCTGACCTTGAATCTCGGCCTTCGCTATGAACGTCAGACGTTCACCGACGCCGAAAAGAACTTCGCACCTCGCGTAGGTTTCGCTTACAACCTCTTAGGTGATGGCAAGACAGTAATTCGTGGCGGCTACGGCATCTACTACTCCCAGATTCCCGACAATGCCGCGGCCAATTATGCGCTCGGTGGTCCGACAGGCGTGTTCACCTTCTCCGCCAATGCCGGACAGACCGGTTTCCCGACCAGTCTTGCTCAGGTGCCATACACCTCGTTCCCGACCGGCGGAGCCGTGCCGGTGCGCAGCATCTATCTGCGTCCGGGACGCGCCGCCTACTACAACCAGTTCCTGAACACATCACTGCTGAAGGGTTACCAGGACGGCCTGTTAAGTCCTTACTCCCAGCAATGGACCTTCGGCATGGAAAGGGAATTAGCTCCACACTGGGTGCTCAGCGCCGATTACGTGGGCTCGCACACAATCCGCATCAATCGGCCGCTGGACGTAAATCCTCCCACCACATTCGTGCGCACGGCACAGGGCCAGACGCGTACCCCCGCGGCCGCGAACTGCACCCGCCCCACGTGGGTTGCTTACTATGCTGCCAAAGGAACCGTTTGCCCCGCGAACCCGCAACCGGCATACGGACTGATCCAGTCCGACGTAAACAACGGTTACTCCAACTACAACGCGTTCACCGTCAATCTGAATCATCGCATGAGCCGCCGCCTCGAAATGCTGGCAAGCTACACCTGGTCGCATGCCTTGGATAACGTCGATCCGGACATTCCGCAGCAGAACCCGAACGATCCCAACCTGACCGGCGCTCAGGAATACTCCGATGCGATCTTCGACCAGCGTCATCGATTCGTATTGAGTGGCGTGGTTAATCTGCCGTTCAAGTTCAATATCGGCGGCGTGGCGACGCTGGGCAGCGGACTTCCGTACAACATCACGACCGGCGTTACCAACAGCGGCGACAACGGTGGTACCACCGATCGCCCAATCGTGAATGGAGTGGTCCTTCGTCGAAACGCCGGCCGCGGCAACGCGATCTATGAAGTATCTCCATTTGTTGAGCGCCCCATTCGATTCACCGAGCACGTGGCGCTGAATCTGCGCGCCGAATCGTTCAACATCTTCAACCACCCGAATTTCGTGGGCTACAACTCGGTTTATGGCAACACAGCAACTCCCAACCCGGCGCTCGGGACAACCGGAACCGGCATTACCGCCCAGTTGCCCGGACGTAGCTTCCAGTTCCAGGCAAAACTGAATTTCTAAGGTAACTAGCGGGGTAGTCTATGAGTGGGTGTCGAAACAGTGATATTCTTCGCGCACATAAACTTTCGGAACTGACATGAAACCAACCTTACCAAGTTCCACCGCGCGTTTGGGCCCGCTGGAAGATCAGTTGCTCCGCCTGCTCTGGCAGCGCGGTAGTTCCACCGTGCGCGAATTAATTGACGACGGCTCCGCTGACGGTGCTTACACCACCATCATGACCACTCTCGATCGCCTTCACAAAAAGGGACTTCTGAATCGCGAACCCGACGGCCGCGCCTTCCGCTACTCTCCCGCTCAATCTGAGCAAGAGTTCAACGGAGCGATTGTGCGCCACGCCATCCAGAACATGCTGACCACGAGCGATCGGGGCTTTCCTATATCGTTCCTCGTGGAAGCCATTAGCGAACACGATCACAACCTGCTCGATGAGCTCGAGCGCCAGATCGAACGCAAGCGCCGCGAACTCGACGGAGGCAAATAACCTTGCTCGTGTACGCGCTTCGAGGAATTTCCGTTTCCCTCGCTATCTTCCTGCTTACTTATGCATCGCTGCGCGCGATCGTTGCCGCAGGATGGAAGATCGCCGAGCGAAAACCTGGTCGCGTTCGTGCACTCGGTCCCAACGCGGTTTATCTGCTTCAAGTCGGACCTTTTTTGGCTTCTGTTCTTGCTGTCGCGTGTTTTGCCATTCCTGCGTTTTTGCGGTTTGAGCCGATCGGGGCATCCGAAGAGTTCGGACCTCCGGTCATCGCTCTTAGCCTGCTGTGTCTGAGCGTATTTATCGCCGCGCTCTATCGTGCCCTCTCCGCCTACGTTCGTACCTCGCGTTTAGTACGCAAGTGGAAGCGCGGCGCGACTGCGGTGCAAGATTCGCCGCTCCCGTTGTTTCAGACAGGTCCAGACTCTCCGCCGCTCGTTGTTGCCGGTATGTTGCGTCCGAAACTGCTCGTCTCCTGTTCCACCAGCGGTCTGCTGAGTGAAGATGAGCTGGCGCGAGCGATCGCGCACGAATCAGCGCACATCCGTCATCACGACAACCTCAAGAAGATGGGACTGCGTTTGTGCCAGTTTCCGCCCATGCGTTCCATGGAGCAGAGTTGGCTGGAAGCACTGGAGATTGCTGCCGATCAAAGTGCGGTGAACAGCAAAAGGGAAGCGCTCGATCTCGCGTCGGCGTTAGTGAAGTCGTCGCGCTTGTCACGGCCCACGCCGGAGTTGGTCACCAATCTCGCCAGCCCCGCAGGTACACTCCTGCACAATCGCGTAGAGCGCTTGCTCGCGTGGGAGCGTCCGCAGTCATCGGCGACATACGCACAAGTCCTGATTCCTGGAGCGATGCTCTCGCTCGCCATTCTCGCGGTGAGCCGCTACGATCTGTTGTTGTGGCTGGTACACGAGCTAGCCGAAGTGTTGATGCACTAACGACACACTTTTAGCCTTAACTTCTCACCTTGATCTGATTTCGCCCGCTCGTTATTGGGCGTTGAACAATCCCTGCCAGACCCACATCCCGGCGATCACGAGAATCAGTGCGCCGGACATGGCAGACAGCAAGCGCATAGGCAAGGTGGTCTTCGCCATGCGGGCATGGATCTCCTCTTGCTCCCGCGCCATGTGGGCTTCAGCTTCATCCAGATAAAGCTGGTCTTCTTCATGCATGGATAGGGTGCTGCGATAGATCAGCAGGATTACCAGAAGGGCAGTCAGGACGGCCCAAACGACGAGCAGCATCGTCAACATGGACGGCATGCGCACCTCGCGTGACTCGATGGACCGGTCCCGCTTACTCGTCTCCCCGCGCCTTCCCCACGAGAACGGGGATATCGGGTAGGAGGGGCCTTGAGCGCGATTATATGCCCGTTCCGCAACCCAGGAGCGGGTTAAGAGACAAATTTTCTTCTGCGACCTGGAACCCTGTAACTCCATCTAAACAATGGGCGAACCGATGCTCACCCGCCGGAGCGCCTTAAGAACTCTGCTATACTTAGCTAGGAATCGTCTTTAGGAGAGAGGAATGGCAACCACAACTACGCCGACTATCGGCACCAAAATTAGCCCCATCAACATGACTCCGACTGCGGTCGCCAAGGTAAAGGAAATTATGGCGCAGCAGAATCCTGTTCCCGCTGGGCTGCGCGTGGGCGTAGTGGGCGGCGGATGCTCCGGCTTCTCGTACTCCATGTCGTTCGAGAATGGCGCCGGCATGATGGACAAGGTCATCGACGTCGAAGGCCTGAAGGTCTTTGTCGACGCAACTTCCATGATGTATCTGCAAGGCGTTCTCGTGGACTACGTCGAGACCCTCGAAGGCGCCGGCTTCAAGTTCGAGAATCCGAACGTGAAGAGCACTTGCGGTTGCGGATCGTCCTTCAGCGTGTAGTTCTTTAAAGCGCGAATGTTCAAAGCCCCGTGGCGTGAGCCGCGGGGCTTTTGCTTTGCGGCGAATGTAGTGTTCGAACAAGAAAGGCGCCCCTTTCGAGGCGCCTCATCAGTGAACGAATACGTCAGTTACCGCAGGGTGCCACGTTCCGCCAGTTCAACACGGTGTCGTTCACCGTTTGCGTCCCGGTGGAGCCGTAGCTGAGTGTCAGCAGCCGGTTGCCAATTTCCCCGCAGGCGGCGTCTTTCTCCACGTAGTTCCAATCGCCGAGCACATACTTGTACTCGATGTTTGTCCCTTCGTTGCCGGTGAAGGTGATCATCCAGTGCGTGGCATCGACCCGCGTCATCGTACCTCCTGTCGGGTCCCACTGCGGATAACCGCCGTCCAGTCGATCGAGGAATCCGGCAATATGTACTGCGCGTCCGGTTCCGTCCGTCGAAGCTGGGACAGTGGCGACGAAGCTCAGCGTGACCTTCCGCTGTTTTGCCTCGCCCACTACCATGTTTGAGTTGTTGGAGCGATTGAATGACTGATCCACTGCGCGCACCACGTAATAGTACTTCCCGTTCGCTACTACGTTGGTATCGGAAAAGGTCGTGTTGGTTGTGGATCCAATCACCGCGTACGGACCCGCGCTGCTGTCGCCACGCAGCACTTCGTAGCCGTACAGTGTTGGATCGCCCGTGACCGCATCCCACGCCAGGTCGATGCTGCTCAAGGAAGCACCAGTCACGCGCAAGTTGTTCGGCACCGCCGGAGGCGTTGTGTCGCCGCTTGCAATCACCGTTAGCTTGCCCGGATTCGGCAAGGGCGCATCGCCACTACCCTCCGGCCCGTTCAGGTCGGCATACAACCAGTCGCGTCCATTGGTCGTGCTGTAACGATACGCGTAGTCAAAGGTACCAACTGCTGACGGCAGCATCGACGCCTTGAACTCGTCGTTGTTGCCCGTATCCGTGTTGAAGGTTGCACTCACCCACGTCCATGCAGTGTTCCCCGCAGGCTTCGAGCCCGCGGGACCAAACCCGAGTTGCGCCTGCAATCCCGGAGTTGCTCCCGGTTTGTTCGTCTGGCCGTCGATATACACCTGTCCGTAGGCAAAGTCTGTCGGGGTGCTCGCGCTGATGGTATGCGTCATCGTCGGCGGCCACTGCAGGTTCGCCCACCCAATCGTCAAGTGCGGAATTCCTGAAACCTCATTCGACGCATCACTTTCATTGCCGACCGAGTCCACCGCCTTCACGATGAAGTAGTAGGTCTGCGCGTCGTTGAGGCCAGTCACGTTGAAGGTAGTTCCTGTGATCAACGCCGAGTTGGCCTTTGTGAATCCGCCACCACTCACCGGGCTCGAGTACACGTTGTACCCAGCCGCGGTGGCAGACGGCTGCCAGCTCAGATCCACTTCCTGCGAAGCTTCCTTCGCCACCTTCAGACCTGTCGGGGGATCGGGTGGGACAAAGTCTTCCGCTCCCGTCGCCAGCAGCACTCCGCTCTCTGGGGCGAGTGCGATCTGCAGCATTCCGCTGCTGACGGTGAAAGCCTGCCCAATCGAGTTGCCGACTGCAAAGATCGAAGAGAAGTGAGCGTTGTCGTGAATGTATCCACCCAGCGGCACGCTCACCGTCTGTGCTGAAGTGCTGCGATTCACCAGCGTGATGGCCGCCTGCGATCCGGTTTTACGTCCGATGGCGATGACTTCCTTGTCATCGTCCGCAAGCAACATCCGGAAGTCACCGCTGCGCAGCGCCGGCACCATCTTGCGTGCCGCAATCAGCCCACGGTAATGGTCGCGCATGCTGTAATCCGGCATGCCGCCCAGATCGTCCCACGGATACGTCCGGCGATCATCAGGATCGTCCGCGCCCGTCAATCCAACTTCGTCGCCGTAGTA
>DASTGW010000181.1:0-3028 GCA_035718705.1 Terriglobales bacterium
GCCGCGCCGATACCGTCACCATCTTCGCGTATACCGCCGTGCCGCTCGCCTGGGTGTTCACCACGCGCCAGCGCACGTCATAGGTGGCCTGCGAACCATTCACGCCGCAAGTGACATAGGTCGCTGTATATCCGGAGGTTGGGCTCGCCGCCGTCGTGAAGCTGATGTTTCCGGTGGTCGCATCCACCGCCGCCCCACGCCCCGCGGTGCTCCCGGTCGGATCAATCAGGATGCTGTTGGTCGCGCCGGAGCAATCCGACATTGTGAACGTTGCGGTGGCCCCGACCCCCGCCGCGATAATGCGCTCCATGATGGCTTCGGACAATGTCGTCGCCGTGGTATCGGTCTTGTTGCGATTGTTGCTGGTGATGGAGCCGCTGATCATGATCATGGTGCCGCCCAGTCCAATCGCCAGCACCACCATCGCGATCACCAACTCGATCATCGTCATGCCTTCTTCGCCGCGTCGAATTTTTGATCTGCGCGTAAACATGCTTGCTCTGCTCGTCCTTGTAAAATGCCTACAGAATTTGTTTGCGAGCTGGATTTTCCAGTGAATGCTATCACCTATCTTTGCGCGACTTAGCACACGAAAGTACGGTAACCAGCGTGTTTACTAGTGACTTAAGTGTTGCGACGGAAGCGCGCGAAGTGGCGCGTCTGGAACTGGATTTGCCAGAGAAATCGGAAAAGTTATCGACGCCAGGTCGTGCCCGAGTACATCCACACCTGCGTCCGTCCCGAGGGCGATACCGTCACCGCCGCCCAGCCATTGCTTCCCGAAGTACGGCTATCGGTCTGGTACAGAATGAAAGATACCGTCTGTGTTGAACCGCCCACGGTAACGATGTTGTCGCACCGTGACGAAACCACGTAACACGGCACTCCACGGGGTCCGAAAGCCGGTTTCGCTGACGCCACCGCCCCGGTGGTCGGGGTAAAGCTTAGCTGGCCAGTTAAGTTGGAGGTGTTGGGAACACTGCTGCTCGACACCACTACGTTTCCGCCGAACTGTACTTGCTTCACCGTCGCCGTTAAGGAACTAGACGCGCACGTGCCGTCATTCGTGATCCAGGCTTGAGTGATGTTGTTCGAAGTCGCGTAACAGACGTAGTAATAAGTGTTGTCTCGCACCGCCTGCATGCGCGCAGCCTGCATCAATCCCGACATTTCATAAGCCGAGGATCTCAGCCGCATGCTGTAGATGGAGTTCATCACTTTCGGCGCTGCAATCGCAGACACGATTAGCACCACCGCCATTGCCACCACTAACTCCACTACCGAGAAGCCCTTGCTTCGTTTTGCTGTGCTGCGCACCATAAGCGTCTCTTCGGGCAGACTTCGCCCCCCAACGAGACCTCATTTATATAGCAAGGATGACGAGTAGGCAGATTACGGAAGTGATTCTCGCCCTGTTGACACCAAACCAAAGTACATGAACCAGGCTATGGCAACGGGTCCGCGTGCGCCACTGCGACCCAGCCTTTACTCACCTGTTGCCACACCGTCATCGTCTGCACCGGCTCAGAGGGCAAAGGCTTGCCCGCGGCAGTTCCGGACAACGTCACTCTTGCGGTGACAATGAAATCCGCCCCCGCCGTTTGCACCTGCACATCGGTAACCGAAACCGACTGGATCTCATATTGTTTCCAACGCTCCAGGCTGCCGGCGCGGTCCCGTCTCGCGTCAGGCGAGGTGGACACGAACATTGGCTCCAGGTGATGCTCCACCTCGGTCCAATTCTTCGCCTTGATGTCGTCCCACAACAGCCGTTCCAGTTGTTCGCCGCCGGTCGCCCCCTTCCACCCCTTCGGCGGGTTCTTCCACATGCTGCACGAACTCGTAATAACCAGCAGCGATCCGATGGCAACAAGTCTGGCGAGGCGCTTCAACATGCACGGCATTGTACCGGATCAAAGGAAAAAGGCCGTCCAGAATGAACGGCCTCCATTGCCAATCGATTACTAGAGTATCGGTAAACTCAGCATCCTCCGCACCCGCTCCCGCAGCTCTGCCGATACTCTGCCAGCGGTGTCGAGAACTCCCGCTCGATCTTGTCGCGGAAGACCGGACCCGAGTTGTAGGTGCAGAACGGATACAGCTTTCCATTCGGCGCGGCATAGTGAATCAGGCAACGCTTCACCCGTGCGACGTCGTAGTTATACGAATCCATGAAGTGCATGCCCGCCACCATCAGTGTGCGATAGCTGAACGTGCCGTCCATACCGTCGCGGCCATATTTCTTGTCCACGCATCCTTGCACCGTTTGCAGGAACCGGTCGAAGTTCAGTCCCGGAGGCGCGAATTGCGGCTTGAAATGTTTCTTGAGCGCATTCCACGCCTTCACACCGCTGAACACCTTGAAGATCGACTTCCCTGTCTTCCGCGCGATCTCATCCATGTCCTGCAGCAGCGCTGGAAGATCCAGGAATCTTGTCGCCGGAACCGCCGTCTTCGTCTTCTCATCCACGAACATGTACGTGCCGATCGAGCAGTGCGGATGGCAGGTGAGCGTCACCGTCTCGTCGCCCTTCAATGCCGACATCAGCCGCGAGAACGGAACCACCGAACTAAGCGGAAACCAGTCATGATACTTGTCCGTGATGCCCGTCTGGTCAGCAACCGAGTGCGCCAGGTCGGCCAGCGTGAAACGTTTCTGTTCCAGTTCGCGCCGATTGATTCTCCCCGTGAACGCCACTGGCTGGAAACTGATGCCGCTCACGCAGTCGATGTTCTCAATCGCGAAGCGCACGATATCGCCAATCTGGTGATCGTTGATGCCTTTCACGATCGTCGGCACAAACACGATCTTCAAGCCCGCGTGACGCACGTTCTCAATCGCCTTAACCTTCTGGTCCATGAGGGCGACCCCGCGTGTACGCTTGTAAACATCGTCGGTGATGCCGTCAAACTGCAGGTACAGCGTTTGCAAGCCGGCCGCCTTCGCCGCTTCCGCAAACCCAGGCTTTGCGAACTCGATCCCGTTCGTTGCCGCCTGGATATGCGAGAACCCCATGTCGCGTGCCAT
>DASTGW010000182.1:0-2581 GCA_035718705.1 Terriglobales bacterium
GCAGTTTTACGTGCGACTTCCAGCATTTCGGCCATCTGCGGATTGTTCGTGACGATGCGTCCGAAGTCATATCGACCTTTTGCGCTCTCAACGCTCTGCCGAAGGCGGACCCGTAATGCCAGCATCTCGCTCGCGCGCTGGATCGTGTTCACCATGTCGGCGAGGTGAAATGGCTTGATCAGGTAGTCATATGCCCCGAGTTTCATGGCTTCGACGGCGCGATCCACCATGCGGTAGGCGCTCATCATCACCACGATCGTGTTCGGCGCTACTTTCTTGATCTGCCGGAGAACTTCGATGCCATCGATACCGGGCAAAACCACGTCGAGTAGCGCCAGATCCGGATGCTCTTCGGCCAGAACCTTCAGCCCTTCCTCGCCGCTCATTGCGACAAAGACGTCGAATTCTTCTTCGCGTAACGCACGGCTGATCGTTCTCAGCGTGAGTGCCTCATCGTCGATTACCAGGATGCTATAGGCCATAATTCCTTACACGATCACTTCTTCGGGCTCTTCCAGCACTCGTCCCTCTTGCCGCAAGGGCAACGTGATTCGCACGTTCGTGCCACGCTTCGGCAAGCTGTCGATCTTGATATCGCCCCCATGACTCCGAACATAGGCATGCGTGATGCTCAGCCCGAGGCCGGTACCCTTCCCGCGCTTGGTGGTGTAGAAGGGCTCGAAAACATGGGGTAGCACATCCGCGGGAATCCCTGACCCGGTGTCGGATACTATGAGTTCCACAGAATCGGCGAACTTCACCTTCTGCGCAGAGATGGTGATCACGCCGCCATCCGGACTCGCCTGTGCGGCGTTCAGTAACAGGTTCATCAGGATCTGTGACAGTTGATTTGCATCCGCACTTAGCTCCGGCAAATCTCGTTCGATCTTCTTTTCGAGTGCAATTCCGCGGAACAGCGGTTGGTGCGCGAGGAAGCCAAACGTGTCATCCACGAGCCGGGTCAGATTGATCCGAGTCAGCAGCAGCGGATCGGGTCTTGTATAGTTCAGCAATCCGCGAATGGTTTGCGAGATTCTCTTTGTTCCTTCAATGCACTGCTCGATCTCAGTGCGCTCTTCCTCGGACTTTGCATCTCGAAGCGACAGTTCCAGGTGCGACAGGATCCCCAGCAGCGGATTGTTGATCTCATGTGCCGCGCCCAGAGCCAATTGCGCGAGGGCGGCAAACTTTTCGTATTCGGCCAATTGGGCTTCGAACTGCACCTTCTGGCGCTCGAGTTGACGTTCCTCCTTGAGTCTCTTGATCAGTTCTTGCTGGGCGGAATCACGCTCCCGCTCGCGGACCTGCGCCAGGTCATGTGCCCTGGCAACACGCTCCGTCGAGCGGTGCAGGAACCACACCGCTCGATGTCCCGCAAGTGCGGCCAGGATGAGTGCCGCAGCAATGCAGGGAAGGGCATCGATGATGATCGTGCGCTTGAGAGCGGGATTTCCGACATCGAAGATGACGAAGAAAAGTACGAACGGCACCAGGAAGATGGCCGCGACAATGCCCGTGCTGGCCAGCCATATCTTGAGGTAATAGTGCGGACTGCGCCGCAATCCCGTGCGCTCGTTCACAGCCTAGAGCATGGACTGGAATGTACGCTGGGGCAGTGAGCGAACGCACCTCGCGGCGTGACCCAAGGTGCTATCGGCGCGGAAATGCAGGGTCTTTCAGCACCTGTTCCATCTGCCAGAGATGACGACGATTATGCGCCGCGATCACCAGCAAGCCAGTGGCGATTGTGAAATTCAGTCCCGGAATAAATGGGTTCTTAAACCGCGTTCCGCAAAGGTCCAGGTCGGCTGCGTTGCGTGAGAAGTCACGGACCGCCTGATTCGAGTCGTGGAACTGGTGGAGCGCCTGTGCCTTGGTGAGCCCCTGTGACGGTCGGATCTTACCCGGAGCCTTGATCTTCAGCGTTACCGGAGGCTCCGTTTTCTTCAAGAAGAACCGTGACAACCAACCTGCCGCCGCGAGTTGCCTGTGCCCAGCCTTGGCCCGCTTCGCCGCTTCACGCAACGCCGCAAGGTAAATCTGGTTCGTGGCCCCCATGTGCTCCAGGCATTGCGACGCGCTCCAGGCGCCTCCGTTGTGCGGCTGCCAGTTAACTTGGGTATCGGTAAGCGAAGAGACCAGGTCCTCGGCGCGACGATCGGCGTCGTCGAGAGCAGCAATGTAGTCGCTCAAGTCTCGAGGCAGAGTAGTGGGAGCACTAGCGCTCATGGAAGCTCCTGGAGAAAAGGTGCCGACCTTCTGATTGGCTAACCCGTCCGGAGGGTGCAGAACCTTTTGACGTTCTGCCCGGAATCAATTATAAAAATAAATGAAGCGGCTAGCCCGCGTCACACAATCAAACCTCGTGTTCCCAACACGTTGTAACCACACTCCTCAGTAGCTCAATGGCAGAGCATCCGGCTGTTAACCGGAGGGTTGTAGGTTCGAGTCCTACCTGAGGAGCCATTCTTTTCCAAAATTTACAAGGCACCTGCTGCCGCGTCCATGCGGGTCGTCTAGCCATGGCTCTCTGAACCGATTCTTTATCGCACGATGGATTCACCGTGCGGTAGGGGGATCG
>DASTGW010000183.1:0-5073 GCA_035718705.1 Terriglobales bacterium
GAGGAATGGAAGCAGCAGCTGAACCGGGCGGAGTTCAGCAGGTTGTTGCGCGAGAAGGAATACGGGGAGATCGCGTATCGGGCGCTGCGGATCGAGGGACGATCGAACCTGCTGTTCTCGTTCGAGAAAATGGCGCTGCGAGATGCGACGCGGGGGCCGGCGGGAGCGCGGGCGTTTGCGCAGGGACTGTTTGATTTCGTCTATGGTCCGGGCGGAACGGGGAAGAAGTTCGATGTGTGGGTAGACGTTGTGGCGAGCCTGCCGAAGAAGCAGTCGCGAGTGCTGACGTGGCCGGTAGTGACGGTGTTCGGGTTCATGGCGCGTCCGGATATTCACTTCTACTTCAAGCCGACGGTAACGAGGAGAGCGGCGCGGGAGTATGGGTACGAGTTGCCGTATACGAGTCGGCCATCGTGGAAGACATATGCGGAGATCCTGAAATTTGCGGAAGTGGTGCGGCAGGATGTGAAGGATTTGAGGCCGAGAGACATGATCGATATTCAGTCGTTCCTGTGGGTGCAGGGATCGGATGAGTACGAAGAATAGAAGAATTGGTAAGTGGTAATTGGTAAGTTGTAAGTTCGGGCTGGCGATCCGGCCCTTCCCGACCGAAGGGAAGGACCGGGCACCCGACGCTTTGTCCCGGCGAAGTTGTGAGCTGCGCTGCAAGATGAATGGGCCGCGGCTATTATGGTGGGATTCCGAGGAGGCGATATGCGTCGTCGTGAATTCCTGCGCACCTCAGCGCAAGCGCTGGCTGCATCGTGGCTGGCATCGAATGCGGTAGCACTTCCCAGGAAATTTTCTGCCAACGACACGGTGACCCTCGGGAACACCGGTATCCATACGAGCCGCCTGGCGATGGGGACGGGGACGATTGGATACGGTGGTCATTCGAACCAGTCGAATCAGGGCGTGTCGACGTTGTCGGCGTTGCTGCAAAACGGATACGACCAGGGGCTGCGCTTCTTCGATCTGGCGGATGCATATGGGAGCCATCCGGGAGCGGGAGAAGCGCTGAAGCATGTGCAACGAGACAAGGTGACGGTGCTGACGAAATCGTGGTCGAGAGAACCGAAGCAAATGCAGGCGGACTTGGACCGCTTCCGGAAAGAGCTGGGCACGGAATATCTCGATGTGTGCCTGATTCACTGCGTCACGGAAGCCGACTGGACGACGCGCTATCGCGGAGTGATGGACGTGCTGGAAGAGGCGAAGCAGAAGAGGATCATCCGCGCGCATGGAGTGTCATGTCATTCGATCGAGGCGCTGCGGGCGGCGGCGAAATCACCGTGGGTGGAAGTGGATCTGGCGAGGATCAATCCGATTGGATCGCACATGGATGCGGATCCCGATACGGTGGTTAGCGTCTTGAAGGAGATGAAGTCGCAAGGGAAGGCCGTTATAGGGATGAAGATCCTGGGGCAGGGCGATTTGCGGAATCGTCAGGATGAAGCGATCAAGTATGCGCTGGGATTGGGCGTGCTCGATGCGTTCACGATTGGGGCGGAGTCGAAGCGCGAGCAGGAAGATCTGGTGCGGAGGATTTCGGCAGCGGCATAAAAAGATGTTTCCGCAAATACAAATGGCGCGGCTGGTAAGTCGCGCCATTTGCATTGGGGGAGGACAGCTTGCGTGTGTCCAAGAATGTCAACGAGCTCTGGCCCGCAGTCCCTTGGTACGCTGTGCAGTTTCCCGCACATACGTCAGTGAGTCAATCACGACGACTCACTAGAACATGTCCCGTAGGTAAGAGAGACGCGCCGCGTGGATTAGCAAAGAGGTTTAAGCCGAAAGAAAGAAGAAGCGCGGACTGGCGTCCGCGCTTCTTTGTGCGTGCGAGGTGAGTTAGAAGCTTTGATTGGAGAAGGAGCCGCCGCCTGAAGGCAGCGCACAGGTAATGGTGAAGCCGACGTTGGTGGAGAACTGCGGCGACTGGCAGTTGGCGATCAGCGTGGAGAGAGCGTTTCCAACCGAAGGCTGGAACTCGATATCTTCAAAGCCGAAGGTTACAACGGCAGTGGTGTTGGCGACTTGCGCGATCAAGTTCGCGGTCGGCGCGAAGACGGAACAGTCGATGCCGGCGGTGATGTTGTTGGAGACGGCAAGGTTTCCTGCCACAGTCGTGGGGCTCAGGTTGCCGCAAATATTAACTCCGACGTTAACGATGCCGGCAAGCTGCTTCACGTTGACGACCGGGGTGTCGCCACCGGCGAGGGTTTCATAAATCGTCGGTTCGCGAGTCGGATCGTTGAGGAACGTGCCGGCGTTCGGCTGCGTGTTGCAAGCAGTGGAAGGTCCGCCGCCGCCCACTTCGTAAATGGCGAAGAAAGTGGTTGAGGGGAAGGACGGAGTAACCAGCGGAACGACCTGGATGGTCGCGAGGGCTCCGACATAACGGGAAGTGAAGGTGAGCAAGTTGCCGTTGCTGTCAACGGTGTAAGCAGCAAGGCAAACCGGCAGCTGGTTGCCGACGACCTTGTAGATGGCTTTCTGTCCTACGGCGCTGTTGCCTCGAGCAATACGGCCCTGGGCAAGTGCCGTGCCGGAGAGAACAAGCGTAAAGATCAAAACCCCGCAAAGAATCGTAATTACTCTTCTGGACGAAGAGAGCATGGAATCGCACTCCTTTCAATTTTCAGTCGCATTCGTGTGTGATCTTGGACATCGACGACACTCTGGCTGAGCCAGGAATCGAATTGTGGAAGCCTTGGAATGGAGGCGAGTGTACGGCAGAAGGTGCAGCAGAAAAGCTGCATTTCCTGTTTAGGGGAGTAACTTCTAAGAAGTGCGATTACACATCTCGATATAGAGATAAGTTCAAGCAAGAATGGCGCGGGCAATGAAACTGGTCATTTAAAGCCGGAGTTCGAGCGGGTTTGTGCATCTGTTCTCACCCGTTCTTCTAGCGCAAAAGAGCAGTTCAGGACGGGAGAATCAGCACTTTCCCAGTCGTTTTTCGCGCTTCCAGATCGCGATGAGCCTGCTGGGAGTCCCGTAACGAGTACGTGGCACCGATGTGAATCTTAAGATCGCCGGCAGCGATGAGGTTGAACACCTCCGTCATGCGCCACACGAGTTCTTCGCGTTTTGCGATGTAATGGCTCAAAGACGGGCGAGTGAGAAACAAAGAACCCAACTGCGTGAGCCGTATGGGGTCGAAGGGCGGAACGGCACCGCTGGCGCCTCCGAAGAGGACCATGTATCCGCGTGGACGCAGCACGCTGAGGCTGCCGTCGAAGGTGGTCTTGCCCACGCCGTCGTACACGACATCGACACCTTGATTGCCCGTGATGCGCTTTACCTCAGCCACGAAATCCTGGTTCGTGTAGTTGATGATGTGATCAGCACCGGCGTCGCGGGCGAGCTTCGCCTTCTCGTCGGTAGAGACGGTGCCGATGATGGTGGCGCCAATTATCTTGCCGAGTTGAGTGAGAAGGAGGCCCATGCCTCCGGCGGCGGCGTGGACGAGAGCGACTTCGCCGGCACGCAGTGGATACGTGCTGCGCATGAGGTAATGCATGGTTGCACCCTGCAGCATGCTGGCCGCAGCTTGTTGATTGGTGACACCAGCCGGTACGTGAACGAGTTGATCCTGCGGCACAGATTGGTACTCAGCATACGAGCCCATAACGCCGGTTTGGGCGACGCGATCGCCGGGACGGAATTCCTTTACGTCCTTGCCGACGTCAGTGACGACGCCGGCCATTTCGCGTCCCGAGATAAACGGTAATTGCGTGGGATAGCGGCCTTCGCGGAAGTACACATCGATGAAGTTGACGCCGCTGGCTTCGATTTTCACCAGTGCTTCATTGGCCTTCGGCTGGGGAACGGGAATATCGACGAGTTCAAGAACTTCTGGACCACCAGTTTTCGAGACTTGGATCGCACGCATGACATGTTGATGCCACGTCCGATGGTCCGGACGCAACGGTTTACTTTCTGGAAACAACGTGAGCTATCTCACATTCAAGAGTGACAAGTCAGGCGTTTTGGAGGGATTTCACCCCTGAGCGGCGAGTGCGGAACAGCGAATGGAGGAATTCGGCAGGGAAGCGCTTTTGGGGTTGGGCTGACCAAATTGTTTAAATGGTTGGAGAAATCATTCGAAGCCAAGATCTAAGAGGAGTCCTTCGTGAGCACGCAATCGTTCACGCCCGAAGCAGTCTATCCGCGCATCGACAAGCGCGTTGAGACGGCCAGCGGAATGCGGCCGGAGTTTAAGATTCTGCAGCCCACCACCACCTATACCGGAGCTCCCATCGAGCCTATTCAGCAAGGCCTGCCGAAGATCACGGAGTCCTTATGTCCGGAATGCGGGAAGGTTATCCGCGCCGACATCTTTGCCGATCAGGGCAAGGTCATCATGGAGAAGAACTGCGCGGAGCACGGAACCTTCCGCGACATCGTGTTCTCCGACGCGAAGCTCTATTTAAAGATGGAACAGTGGTCGTTCGGTGACAATCGGGGATTGAAGAATCCAGCGGTGGCGGGAGTGAGCTGCCCGGACGATTGCGGAATGTGTGGATTGCACACATCGCACACGGGTTTGGCGAACGTGGACCTGACTAACCGCTGCAACCTGACTTGTCCAGTGTGTTTCGCCAATGCCAACGTGCAGGGATATGTTTACGAGCCGAGCATCGATCTGGTGCGGAAGCAACTGCAGGCATTGCGCGACGAAAAGCCGGTGGCAGGGCGCGTAGTGCAGTTCTCGGGCGGCGAGCCGACGATTCATCCGCAGTTCTTCGAGATCCTCTCGATGGCGCGCGACATGGGGTTCTCGCACATCCAGGCGGCAACGAACGGGATCGAGTTCGCAAAGCCTGGGTTTGCAGAAGCTGCAAAGGCAGCAGGTCTGCAGACACTGTACCTGCAATTTGATGGCATCACGGACGACGTTTACAAGCGCACACGCGGCGTGGCGCTGATGGAGCAAAAGGTTAAGGCGATTGAGAACGTGCGCCACGCCGGTTTGAAGGCTTAGCCGTTATAGCTGCTTTGAGGTTTGCTTTCACCTAATTTCACGTCACTTTTGATTCTTGGGCTTTTCATGACAATAGTGACATACGA
>DASTGW010000184.1:0-4614 GCA_035718705.1 Terriglobales bacterium
AAGAAGCATTGGAAGCCGGATCCGAAGGCGAAGACGGCCGAAGAGTAGGCGTGGCACATCGCGTCGGTCGAGGTCGGGATGCTGATGGGGATCGCGAACTTGAAGTTCCTGTCGATGGAAGAAGAAGAGAAGATTCAGAAGAATCCCCCCAAGACCATTGCGGAGATCGTGAAATGGTATGAAGAGAATCTGCCCAAGGCCATTGCAAAGGTGAGAGCCATGACGCCACAGCAGTTGATGACGCCGATCGATTTCTTTGGCGCGTTTAACTTCCCGGCATTCATGTATCTGGATTTCGACAAGGTGCACAGCATTCATCATCGCGGATGGCTGGCGAGCTATCTGCGTCCGATGGGATCGACGTGCCCGAGTATTTACGGCGGAAGCGCGGACGAGCCGTGGAACGGGTGAAGACATGGGGCGATTGCAAGTGCAGAGATGCTTCGCTGCGCTCAGCATGACCTTAGCGTTCATTGCGTACCGAAGAAGGGGCGAGCAGGATTGCTCGCCCTGCATTTTTGGGTGCTTTGGCGAGGCGGATGGCTCGCCCTACATTTACCCGAACATCCCTGTACTTTCGAGTGTCCCCAAGGTCACCGTCTGATTGCTATGCTGCTGTGGGCATGGTACTTTCAGCCCGAAATCGCTGCATTTTGACGAGACCTTATGGCCATGCAAATTGACGATCTGCTCCGCATCGCGATGGAGCGGAAGGCGTCCGACCTTCACCTGAAAGTCGGCAACTATCCTCACTTTCGAGTGGACGGCGAACTGGTGCCGCTGACCGACCAGCCGCGCGTGACGGCGGAAGACATGTTGAACATGGCGTTCAGCATGATGTCGAACCGGCAGAAGCAGAAGTTCAAAGAAAACGCGGAACTCGACATGGCGTACGGCGTGGCTGGCCTGGGACGCTTCCGCGTCAACGTATTCCAGCAGCGCGGCAATGTGGGACTTGTGCTGCGCGTGATTCCCACCAAGATCAAGCCGATCGACGAACTGTATTTGCCGAAGATCGTGGACCGAATCTGCGAAGAAGCGCGTGGATTGATCCTGGTCACGGGCGTGACGGGTTCCGGTAAATCGACGACACTGGCGGCGATGATCGATCGCATCAACTCGACGCGGTCGGAGCATGTGATCACGATCGAAGACCCGATCGAATTCCTGCATCGCGACAAGAAGGGATTCGTCAATCAGCGCGAAGTGGAAGTGGATACTCCATCGTTTGCGTCGGCGTTGCGCGCAAGCTTGCGCCAGGACCCGGACGTGATCCTGGTCGGCGAAATGCGCGACCTGGAAACGATTTCAACAGCACTGCACGCGGCAGAAACTGGCCACATGGTGTTCTCCACGTTGCACACTCTAGATGCTGTGGAAACCATCAATCGTATTATTTCGGTCTTCCCTCCTCCGGAGCAGAAGCAGGTACGCATGCAGTTGGCGGCGACGCTGAGAGCGGTCGTTAGCCAGCGACTGGTGCGTCGCGCGGACGGCGGTGGTCGTGTGCCGGCAGTGGAAGTGCTCATTTCGACGGCGTATGTACGCGAGTGCATTATCACGCCGGAGAAGACGAGAAATATTCGTGAAGCGCTGGCGACGGGCACGTCCCAGTACGGCATGCAGACCTTCGACCAGTCACTCTACGACCTGTACTCTCAGGGACTGATCTCGTACGAAGTGGCATTGGAGAACGCCACGAATCCGGACGACTTCAAGCTCAGAGTGTCCGGCATTTCAAGCACGACGGAATCGGCGCGTGACGAAATGCAGACCAGCTACAGCGCGGGATTCGGGCGGTAGCAGCTAGTTTTGCAAAGCTAGGACGCGCTGCGGCGCGTCCTTTCACTTTTGGTGGGAGTGCGCTAAGGTGGGCGCATGAGTTTCGGGAGCCGACGTCCGAAGACGCTGTACAACGATGAACCCTCCCTTTACGAGTATGCCGTGGGTGCGCTGGGACGACGAATGCGGACGGTCGCGGAGTTGAAACGGCTGTTGCGGCAGAGGGTGGAAGATTCCGAATACGGGCAGGTGCTGGTTGAGACGGTGATCGCGCGGCTGAAGGAACAGCGGTATCTGAATGATTCCAGCTATGCGGCGGCGTTTTCGTCGATGCGCAAGGAGAACCAGCGCTTCGGGAAGCAGCGTGTGATCAGCGACCTCAAGCATCGCGGCGTACACGAGCAGGTGATCGAGAAGGCGGTGTCGGCGACGTATGAAGGAACGAATGAAGAGCTGCTGGCGAGAGATTACCTGCGACGCAAGCGGATGAAGAAGCCGTCGAACGAGAAAGAGACGGCGAGGATCTTTCGTGCAATGGTGCGGGCAGGATTTGCGTCGCGAACGATCTTCGCGGTACTGAAGAAGTGGGATGTTGAGGATGAAGTTCTAACGGCGCTGGAAAGCGAGACAGAATAGGTGCAGACCGGGTCTGCACCTGATTGGCTTACTGGCACGATTCGCTGATCATCTTGACCTTCGTTACCTTAAAGTCGCCGGCAGCAGTGTTGGATCCGGCTTCCTCTTTTTCGTGCGATTCCTTTTTGGCTTCGGCTGCTTTCGTACCCTTGGTGGTCATTCCGGTGAGAGTCACTTTGTGTCCGGCGTGGGCAGAGACTTTGGAGGCGGGAGTCAGTTCCCAAGTTTTGCCACCCTCATCTGTGATGTAGTAGCCGTTTGATTCCGTTCCCTTCTGAATGCAGCCAGTGACGGTGGTGGAACCTTTTCCCGACTTGGCAGACTTTGCTGGTTTGGCGTCGGAATCCTGGGCTGAAACGAATAGCGTGGTAGAAGCAACAATCGCGACGACACCGGCGAATCGCAAAATTTGTTTGAGCATGGGGGACGACCTCCTCGTTTGTGGACAGCGATGATACTCCTCCGGACATGAGAGTAGTCAATCTGGCGGAATGTTGCCGATCCCTGCTGATAAAATTGAGGTTTACTCCTGCAATCCTGGACTCATCATGCTCAGCGGTTCTGAAATTCGACGCAAGTTTCTCGATTACTTCATCCAGAATGGACATAAAGAGGTGCATTCGTCTTCGCTGGTGCCGGCGAACGACCCGACCCTGCTCTTCACCAACGCCGGCATGAACCAGTTCAAGGACGTGTTCCTCGGGTTGGAAAAGCGCGACTACAACCGCGCAACGACATCGCAGAAGTGCGTGCGCGCGGGCGGCAAACATAACGACTTGGAGAATGTCGGATTCACCAATCGCCATCACACGTTCTTCGAGATGCTGGGGAACTTCTCATTTGGACAGTACTTCAAGAAGGACGCGGTACGGTTTGCCTGGGAACTGATTACGTCGCCGCAGTGGTATGGAATCGCGAAAGAAAAGCTGTACGTGACGATCTTTAAGGGCGAAAACGGCGTGGCGCGCGACGAGGAGGCGTATCGCTACTGGAATGAAGACCAGGGCGTGCCGAAGGAGCGCATCTACGAGTTCGGAGCAAAAGACAACTTCTGGCAGATGGGAGACACCGGTCCCTGTGGTCCATGCTCAGAGGTCCATTACGACATGGGTCCTACAGCAAGCGCGGAAGGTCATGCAAACTGCGAGTTCGGCTGCGATTGCGGAAGGTATGTCGAGATCTGGAACCTGGTGTTCATGCAGTTCGATCGCGATGCCGGCGGCACCCTAACGCCCCTGCCGAAGCCATCGATCGACACCGGCATGGGCCTGGAGCGCATCACGGCGGTGCTGCAGGGCAAGCTCTCGAATTACGACACGGATTTGTTTGTGCCGCTGATGAAGCGCGCGGCGGAGTTGTGTGGCGTGCAGTTCGAGAAGGAAGTGAAGACCGAGACGGGCCGGAGTGGTGCGGCTTCGTTGCGTGTCATTGCCGATCACGCCAGGGCGGCGACGTTCCTGATCTCCGACGGCGTGTTGCCGCAGAATGAAGGTCGCGGATATGTGCTGCGCAAGATCATCCGCAGGGCGATTCGGCATGGGCGGCTGCTGGGGCAGAACAAACCGTTCCTCTACCAGATGGTGGCAGCGGTAACGGAGCTTATGCGCGATGCGTATCCGGAACTGCTGGAGTCGCAGGAGCGCGTGGCAAAGGTTGTCGAGA
This sequence comes from Terriglobales bacterium, assembly GCA_035718705.1. Taxonomy (GTDB): domain Bacteria; phylum Acidobacteriota; class Terriglobia; order Terriglobales; family Acidobacteriaceae; genus DATMXP01. The sequence continues at coordinate 4,081 of DASTGW010000184.1, forward strand.
CGGAAGAGACGCGATTTGCGCGCACACTCGATATCGGTCTAAAGCGCCTCGAAGAAGACCTGGCACCGCTGGCGAAAGTGAAGGAGTCCCATGCCGAGGCTCGCGCGACCTACTCGGGCGAGAAGGCGTTCAAGCTGTACGACACATTTGGTCTGCCACTCGACTTTATTGTCGATGCGGCCCGCGATCAGGGGATCGGCTTCGATCAGGCTGGCTTTGATGCGGCGATGAGCGAACAGCGCACCAAGGCGCAGGCGTCATGGAAAGGCAGTGCGAAGCAGACGGCGAATCCGGCCTATCAGCAATTGCGGCCGACGGTGTTTGAGGGGTATCGCCAAACAGAGTCGAGCGGTTGCGAAGTGATCGCGCTGATGAAGAACGGCCAAGGCGTGCAGGAGTTGAAGGCCGGACAACAGGGCGAAGTCATTCTCGACCACACGCCGTTCTACGCCGAAGCCGGCGGACAGGTGGGCGATCGCGGAAATTTGTATTCGCCCGGTAAGAGCTCGGTAGTGGCAGAAGTTGAAAGCACTT
>DASTGW010000185.1:0-5267 GCA_035718705.1 Terriglobales bacterium
CGGCTTTGCGACCCGGCCTCACGGCCGGAGTGCCCTTATCGATGGGGTTTCCTGATGCTCATGCACTAACGCATAAAAAGGGCCGTTGCCGTCGAATGTTTACTTTTGCAGTTTTTTGTGAGCCAGAAGCCGCGCCCGGCGGCACCACCTCAACGCAGGATTCATTGATGAAGCATGTCGTGCCCACCCTTCCCGTTTTGCGAACCTTCCTGTTGGCCGGCTTCGTGAGCCTCACCGCGTGCAGCAAGGACAACAGCGCAGCCTCGAATTCCTCAGCGGCCGCGCCTGCTCAAACCCCCGCGGCAAGCTCCGACAACGAGCTCAAGGACATCACGAAATACCGTCTCAGCATGGACAAGATCGACAAGTACATCGCCGCTCAACGCAACATCGCGCTCAAGGCGAAAAATCTCTCGCCGGCAGAGAAAGCGGCGATGGAAGCGCGAAACGACAACGGAGACGCGAACGCGGACGCAAGCCTCGACGACATGCAGAAGAAGATCGACTCCGAACCTCTGATGAAGTCGGCGATCCAGGATGCCGGACTTTCGACTCGAGAGTTCGTGATGATCACGATGTCGATGATGCAGAGCGGAATGGCAGCGGGTGTTCTGAAGCTGCGGCCAAAGGACAATCAGGATTCCCTGATTCACGCGATGCAGGCCAGCCCCGAGAACGTGAAGTTCTATCAGGACAACGAAGCTGAAATTACGCGGAAGGAAAAAGACCTCGAGGCCGAGATGAAACGCCTCGGCGTCAGCAATGAGTGATAGTGGATCGAGGCCGAAGCTTTCGGCTTCGGCCTCTTTCTCTCCTACCTCGCCATTTCCTTCGTCATCGAGTCGAGCTCGGCCTTGTGCGCCTTGAGGAACTCGAGATTCTGTGGATTCTGTCCCTCGGGGAGCTTTGCGTTCTTTTTCGCCTCGAGCATCTGCTGCGTCATGGCAGCCTGAATCCATGCAGCGGAAATCCACACGTAGTCTTTCGCAGTCAATCCGGCATCATGGAGGACCTTCATTGCCGGGGGGCTCGCCTCGAGTCTCTCGATCATTTTCGCAGTGGACTGGTTCGCATTCGAGGCCATCGCTTCCGCCGCAGCTGAATCGGTCTTCGCAAGTTCTGCAAAGCCTTTGATCGCCGTCGAATACTTCTGCATCTTGTCCATGTCGAGCTTGTAGTTGCTGATGTCGTTCGCTGTCGGCTCGGGCTCGGCTGATGGCGCTTGCGCAACAGCGGCGGTATCTGTCGCCGCTTTGGTCGATTCCTTCGCGGTGCAGGCACCTGCGACGGTCAGTGAAAGAAGCGCAATCGAGGGGGCGAGCTTCATCGAACCTCCGGTGGTACAGTTCAGTGCCTTGAGGCACGCGGGAGTATGACCGAACCGGACCTCATTGTCCAGAAAGAAAACGGGGACGCGGTGCGTCCCCGTTTTTGTCGACCCTCCGCGGAAGCGATTACTGATCGGTCATGATGTGGACGTTGTCCACTCCCCACGACTCGTCGTAGTTCGACTGGAGCGACGCACCCGGCACTGACCACTGGAGATAGATCGGGTTTCCTGCGCCGCACGGATTGACGCCGGAGAAATGCATCTTGTACCACGTATCGCCGTAGCTGTCGAAGATCGGCGTGTTGGACGTCGGATCGTTCCTGTATCCCAGAGCATCCTGGGCGAAAGAGCCATCTCCCGCCTTGTGAGTTCCGCCGCCAGCCCCGTACGCATTCGGATAGCTCTGCTGCACGGTCTTCTGGTTGGAGAAGGTGGTGCGAATCAGCGTCGCGACTGCGGGGCCTGTCGGCGTGCACGCAATGTCGTTTTCCCAGATATCCGCGCCCCACTGCTTGCCGCTCTGTTTTCCATCGCCATCCCACGATCCGATGATGTACAGATCATAGCTGATGTCATAGACGGAGCCGCCGTTTGGAACGATCAGGTTCACTCTGTGATTATCGAGCCGGCCGATGAACCGGTTCGATGCATTGTTGAATACCGAGCCGAGATCGGGCGCCGATGCACCGAAGCCACCGGTGAGGCTCTCGACTGTGAATGTGCCGCCGTCAGACGCGCTGAAGGTGCCGTCATCGAAGGCGTACATGTCGTTCGTGAGAGTTCCCGCGACGGTGATGCCGCCGCCTCCGCTTTTCGCGAGGGCAGGATTCACGTTCGGGGATGTCGTGGTGTCACTGCAGGCAGCGAGCAGGAACGCTGCGAGGGACAGGGTGATGAGGTTTTTCATACGATCGCTCCGTGATCGCCAAGGCTGCCGGCTTCGTGCCGGCGACGCCCCTTCTTCGGCGGCCAGGCTATCTCGTTGGAGATCCTTCGGCTTTGCGGACCGGTCTCACGGCCGGGGTGCGTTTATCGGCGGAGGGTATGTATTGAATGTACCTGAACGGCTATTTGCAAACGCCGGACCATCAGTTTTTGTGCGTGTTACTCCTTCAAAGAAATGTGACTACAGCTCAATGCGCGCCGGCCAGGATCTCACGATCCCGGGCGGCGCTTCCATTCTCTTCCATGGTCGCCACTGACAGCTCCTCCAGCGCGCCCATTTCGGTGTCGCCGGATGCGATCCCCTGCTCCAGCCATGCGTGCTCACCCTTCAGGACCGACATCGCGAGCTTGTACATGTTCGCGTCGTTCGGCCCGTAAAGATTCCTGAAGTATTCATCCACACGCAGCTGCGCTTCGAGGCAGAACGTGTCGGCAAGGTCCATCGCTTCCTTTTGTCCCCTTCCTGCGAGCATCATCGCCCTCGAGCATGCCGCGGCCATCGCGAACAGCTCTGCGCCGATGTCCACCGCACGGAAAAGAACCGCCTGCTTCCGCTCGAGCTTCGGGCCATATCGCACCATCGCATGGAAGATCGACCTTCCAAGATGCCTCGTCGTCCGCTCGAGATAGCGCATGTGCTTCGCAAGCTTTCCGAACTCGCTGTACGTGCGAAGACGCCCCGTGTTCACCCAGCGGCTCGGATACCACGTAGCATAGAACGGTGCCGAGCGAGCCATCGCCGCGAACCGCTCCTTGAGAGTGGATTCGGGCTTCACGATGTCGAACGCCATCCTGAAATGATGATCGACCGCCTCGCGCGCGATGAACAGGCGCATGATCTCTGAAGAGCCTTCGAAGATCAGGTTGATGCGATAATCCCGCATCGCTCTTTCGACGGCGATCGGCTTCTCTCCGCGGCGCGCCAGCGATTCTGCCATCTCGTACCCGCGTCCCCCGCGAATCTGAAGCGTGTCGTCGATGATTCTCCAACCCGCTTCGGAGTTGTACATCTTCGCGAGCGCAGCCTCGAGGCGAATGTCAGTCCCGCCTTTCTCATAGAGCGCAGTCGCCATCTCGGCGACTGCTTCCATTGCGAACGTGTTCGCCGCCATCTTCGCGATCTTCTGCGCGACAGCTTCGTGCTTTCCGATCGGCTGGCCCCACTGCACTCTCTCGTTCGCCCAGTTTCGCGTGATGCGCAGCATCTGCTTCGCTGCGCCCGCGCACCCGGCCGGAAGCGTGAGGCGTCCGGTGTTCAGCGTGACGAGAGCGAGCTTCAATCCCTTGCCTTCGCCCCAAAGGATATTCTCGCGCGGAACTTTCACGTTGTTGAAACGGATCACGCCATTCTCGATCGCCTTGAGTCCCATGAATCGAAGGCGATGAGCGACTTCGACTCCGGGCATGCTGGCATCGACGATGAATGCTGTGATCTGTTTTATTTTCTTTCCCTTCTTCTCCACTTCGGGCGTGCGCGCCATCACCACGAACAGCTCGGCGCGCGTTCCATTCGTGCACCACAGCTTTTCGCCGTTGATGATGAAGTGCTGGCCATCCTCTGTCGGCGTTGCGGTCGTGTGCATGTTCGCCGGATCGGAGCCCGCATCCACTTCGGTGAGAGCGAACGCCGAGATCGCACCTTTCGCCAGGCGCGGGAAGAATTTTCTTTTCTGTTCTTCCGTGCCGAAAAGCTTGAGCGGCTGCGGAACGCCAATGGACTGGCTCGCAGAAAGCAGCGCGACGATCGATCCATCCTTCGAAGTCACGAGCTCCATCGCGCGGATGTAGCTCATCTGTGAAAGCCCAAGGCCGCCGTATTCTTTCGGGATCTTGATTCCGAAAGCGCCCATTTCGCGAAGCTCCTGAACCAGAGCCTCCGGAATCTCACCGGTGCGATCGATTTCTTCGGAATCGAGGCGATCCATGAACGCCTTGAGCTTGTCCATGAACGGCTTTGCGCGCGCTTCCTCAGCGGGATCCGGTGGCGGATGAGGATAGATCAGATCGGGACGGAACCTGCCGAGGAAGAGTTCGGCTGCGAAGCTCGGGTGTTCCCACTCCGTCTCACGTGCCTGTTCGGCGACGTCGCGTGCTTCCTTCTCAGTTGCCAGGGCTTTGGCTGGGTCCGTCATTTACGCCTCAGGTAGAGGATCGTGCCGAAGATAGATATGGCCGCGAATGAAAACCATTGAATTGCGTAGCTCTTGTGCGGTCCTTCATCGAGAGGGGGCACATCCACCCGCGGTGGCACGTTCTCCTGTGTCTTTTCACCGTGGGGAATGAGTACCAAGAAATAGGGTGAAATTCGATAAGGAAATGCCTGAGTTAGTGTCGGGCGATCCATCCAGCGAAACGCGTTCTTGTGCGATGCTGATTTTGCTACTCCGCGACCCGTGGAAAAGTTCTCGACGTAGGCCTCGTCCGACACCGAATCCGGCTCTTTCCACCGCGACAGGTCGACAGTCATGCCGTCCGGTGCATAGACCCAGCCGCGGTTGACGAGAACTGCTGTATCCGATCCACTGAGCCTGACCGGCGTGATGATGTTGACTCCCGGCGATCCGTTTCGTGTGCGGTTGGTGACGACGATCTCGTGACTGAAATCGTAAGTGCCGGAAATGCGTACTCTCCGGAAATGTCTGGATGCTGAGTCCTGCGGCAGGTCCTTCAGCGCGACTGGTGCCATCGCCGCGCGTGCCCGCAGCTCGTCGTTGAATCGCTGCCGCTCGTGCAGCCGGCTTATTTGCCAGAAGCCGAGCCTGATGCAGACTCCGGCAAAGATTACCCCGAAGGTTACGAATACGATGTCGCGGGTTTTCATGGTTCCAATCTACTTGTCAGCGGCAGCTGGAAGAGCGTTGACACGGAGGCACGAAGTGACGGAGATCCACGGAGTGGGTCCTCGGTACTCGCGACATGTTCGTCCCAAGCGGCTTTATGAATTTTTGTTGGTTGGAAATACGGAATGCTCCTTACGTGTCTTTCCGTAGTT
>DASTGW010000186.1:0-8099 GCA_035718705.1 Terriglobales bacterium
CCTCGAACACAATCGCGCCAAAGATGGTGAAGACAGCGGATATCAGCGCGTGATGCCAACGCCTTGGACGCGCGGCCGCGCTTCGTCCGGCCCCAGCTTCACACACCTCTTCGTCGCGGTGAACGTGCTGGTCTACGTGGCGATGATCGCCACTGGCATTCCATTCACCGGCCCGAATCCGCTGGAAATGATTCACTGGGGCGCGAACTTCGGACTGCTGACCACCCACGGCCAACCCTGGCGGCTTATCACTTATATGTTTCTCCACTACGGCATCATCCACATGGGGTTCAACATGTGGTGCTTGTGGGATCTCGGAGCGTTAGCAGAGTCTCTCTATGGCGACTGGCTATTCGCGCTCAGCTATCTCCTCTGCGGAATCGGCGGCGGACTCTTTAGCATCGCCTGGCACCCGGGTAGCCCCACTGCGGGAGCATCCGGCGCGGTCTTCGGCATCGCTGGCGCTCTCATTGCGTCGTTCAAACTCGGTGAATTCACGCTGCCTCGCCCCGTAATCGCGGGCGTCATGCGCAGTGTGATCGCGTTCGTCGGCTTCAACGTGGTGCTTGGTGTGATATCGACAGGCACTGATAACGCCTGCCACATCGGCGGACTTCTCACCGGCTTGCTTATCGGCGGACTCATCGCGGTTGTGGCCCCCGACCGCAGCCAGATCGGTCGTCGACTCGCCATTCTCGCAGTCGTCGCCGCGCTCCTCTACGGCGCCTGGCTATTCCTGACGCGCTAACATTTTCTAAACAGCAGCTCACATCACGTCTTTCGTTCCAAAGAAATCCGCGTCAATCCCTTCCATCCGCGTAATCCGTGTTCGCTTCTGTCTTTTACAATCGACTGATGCACCGCACAACTCTCGGCGACCTCGAACTCACCATCCTCACCGACGGCGAATACTTCCTCGACGGAGGCACCTTCTTCGGGGTGATCCCCAAGGTCATGTGGTCGCGCAAGTGGCAGCCCGACGAACTCAATCGCCTGCGCGCCTCCTGCAATTCCGTACTGGTGCGAGGGCTGCAGAAGACCGTCCTCATCGAGACCGGCATCGGCAACAAGCTCAACGACAAGCTGCGCAAGATCTACGGCCACGAAGAGAAGCTGCTGGAATCATTTGCTGAGGCCGGTGTCTCACCCGACGAAATCGACATCGTCATCAACACCCACCTGCACTTCGATCACTGCGGATGGAACACCATCTATCGCGATGGCCGCCCCGTCCCGACATTTCCGCGTGCACAGTATTACGTGCAGGAAGGCGAATGGCGTCACGGCCAACTTCAAACCGAGCGCGATCGCATCAGCTACATCAGCGACAATTACAATCCCCTCATTCAATCCGGACAAATGACGCTGCTCAAAGGCGATCAAACCATTCTTCCCGGCCTGTCGGTCCGCGTTTATCCCGGACACACCCAGTACATGCAGGCCGTCATCCTCGAAAGCGCCGGCAAGAAGGCCTGCTACATCTCCGACCTGATCCCCACTTCCAACCACATCGATCTTGCGTGGGGCATGGCCTTTGATCTCTATCCACTCGACACCCTCTACAGTAAGAAGAAGTATTACGCCGAATCGATCCCGGAAAATTGGCTCACCATCTTCACCCACGATCCGAAAATTCCTTGGGCCTACATCACCCACGAAGACGGCAAGTACATGGCAAAACCGCTGGCTTGACGCCGGCTTCGCAAACACAGTTCCGGCTATCTGCGCTATAATCGCGCCCCTTCCGCGGAGGTGCTGTATGAAGTACGACCTCGTCGTCGTAGGTGGCGGAATCGCCGGATCCTCTCTGGCTCGTCAGCTCGCAAAATCGGGTGCTCGCGTGCTCGTGATCGAGCGCGAAACCGAATTCCGCGATCGCATTCGCGGCGAGGCCATGCAGCCTTGGGGAGTAGCCGAGGCACAACGCTTGGGTATTCCTGAAATTCTTGGTCCTCACGCACATCAACTCCGCTATTTTTTCCAGATCCTGAATGGCCAGTTGACCATGCGGCGCGACATGCCCGCGACAACCGCGACTGGCACTCCCATGATGGCCTTCTACCATCCGGCAGCGCAGGAACTGCTGCTTGCCGCGGCTGCCAACGCCGGAGCCGACGTTCGCCGCGGAGCCGTCGCTCACTCCATCGTCCCGGGACCCGTTCCCCGTGTCACCATTGATGCCGGCTCCAGTTCTGAGACCGTGGACGGCCGCTTGGTAGCCGTCTGTGCGGGACGCAATCCCGGACTGCGCAATGAAATCGGCTTCGACGTCAAACGCGGCACCATTCCACTCTTGCTCAGTGGCGTCTGGATCACCAATCTTTCACGCGATGTTGAACGCGACGTCGCTTACGTCGCTAACGATCTCGCCCATGGTTCAGTTGCTGGACTTTTCCCGCAGTCGGGTGATCATGCGCGAGCCTACTTTGGCTACCACCCGCATCATTGTGCACGTTTGCGGAAAACCGATGACTTCCAACGTTTAAGAGACGAGTTCAATCGCGCGTCCGGTGAAGTTATCCCGTTCGGCGACGCCAAGCCACAAGGTCCGCTCGCCTCATTCGAGTGTGTGGACGTGTGGGTCGATCATCCCTACCGAGAAGGGATCGCACTCGTCGGCGACGCTGCGTCGTCCAACGATCCATCCTGGGGACAGGGACTCTCTCTTGCCTTACGCGATGCTCGCTTGCTCTCGGAAGAATTGTTGGCTAACGATGATTGGTCCGTCGCTGGCCATCGCTACGCCGACCGGCACGATCAGCATTACACCGCCGTGCGTACCGTCTCCGGATGGTTTTACGACATCTTTCAACGGCTTGGCCCCGCCGCCGAGGCCCGCCGCGCCCGCGCCCTGCCATTGATTGCTGAGGACTCGACGCGTGTTCCCGACATTTTGTTCAGCGGACCAGATGTTCCGCTCCCCACGAACGCCAAAATGCGCTTTTTCGGAGAAGACACTCTCGCGGCGCAAGCCAGCTAGGGCACTCACATCGCTGTTTAGTGCTAATCTTTTCGACAGATATCTGGGGTGCCCCACTCAAACCTTCTTTGGCTTGACTGGGGAGGTTGAATTTCCCTTCATGAAACCGGCGTCCACAAAGTCCGGCGCTCTTGAGCGCGCACACGAAGCACTGCGTTTGTGCGCCTGGGAAACTGCGTTCAAGGAATTCTCCAGCGCCGATCGCGCATCACCACTGACGGCTGACGATCTCAGTTACTTCGCCATGACCGCGCATCTCACGGCCCGCACCGCCGAGTGCTCCGAAATCATGACGCGTGCGCACCAGGCATTCCTTCAGGCCGGCGATCGCCCTCGTGCGGTCCGTTGCGCATTCTGGCTCACCTTCATGCTGATGCTCCGCGGGGAAATGGCGCAAGCCGGAGGTTGGCTCGCCCGCTCGCGTCGTCTACTCGACGAATGCGGCCAGGAATGTGTGGAAGAAGCTTATTTGCTCGTTCCGATCGGATATCGTGCGGTACAGGAATCTGATTTCGATACAGCCTTTTCTTCGTTCGCAAAAGCTATCGCCGTGGGCGAGCGCTATCACGATGCCGACATCGTTTCGCTGGCACGCCAGGGACAGGGACGCGTTCTGATCCGCAAAGGCGAAGTTGCTCGCGGACTTTCATTGCTTGACGAAGCTATGGTTGCCGTCACCGCTGGCGACGTTTCTCCTATGGTGGTCGGCGGCATTTACTGTAGCGTGATCGAAGCCTGCAGCGAAGTCTTCGATGTTCGCCGCGCACAGGAATGGACCAACGCTTTGGACCAGTGGTGCACGTCGCAGCCAGAACTGGTTCCGTATCACGGGCAATGCCAGATTCGTCGCTCCGAAATCCTGAAAATGCACGGCGCCTGGTCAGAAGCGTCAGCAGCAGCCGAGCATGCGCGCGAACGCCTCTCCCATCCCAGGCCGCAGCCCGGTGTGGGCTTGGCACTCTATTGTCGCGCGGAATTGCTTCGGCTTCGGGGCGAGTTTGCCGAAGCCGAAGCAGCGTACAAAGAAGCCGCCGAGTTGGGACAATCTCAACAGCCCGGACTCGCCTTGCTTCGTCTCGCTCAAGGACAGATTGAAGCTGCCTGCACGGCCGTTCGCAGTTTGGAGCAGCAAGTAAAAGCGCAGGCTGGTCGGTCGCGGGTCCTTGAGGCTTACGTTGAGATCATGCTCGCCGCAGAGGACGTTACCTGTGCGCGCGCCGCCGCCGATGAGCTCAATGCGATCGCTTCGCGAGTGAACACAACTTTCCTTCGCGCCATGTCCTTGCAAGCTCAAGGCGCGGTTCTCCTCGCGGAAGGCAAATCCCCTGAAGCGCTCCCTGTTCTGCGTCATTCATTGGAGCTGTGGCGCGAACTCGAGGCTCCTTATGAAGCCGCTCGTGTTCGCGGGCTCATCGGAACCGCTTGCCGCGAGCAGGGTGATCACGAACAGGCAACGATGGAAATCGCAGCGGCTCGGCGCATCTTCGAGCAACTCGGCGCACAGCCTGATCTCTCTTCGCTCGAGCGTTGCAACGCAACCGAAGGCGCGTCCGGCTCGCTTCTCACCAGCCGCGAGCGCGAAGTGCTAGCCTTGATCGCCACCGGTAAAACCAACCGCGCTATCGCCGATAAGCTCTTCATCAGCGAGAAGACGGTCGCTCGTCATATCAGCAACATCTTCAATAAGCTCGACTTGTCTTCTCGATCTGCCGCTACCGCCTACGCTTATCAGCATCGCCTCGTTTAGCCCGGCTACATAGAATTACCCATGCCCTCGTTACAAAAAATGCACACATCACCCGATGTTGTTGCGACCATCTTCCTCTACGCTCATCCATTAATGGTCGGAAAGCGGCCATGGATGAGGTGAAAATGAATTCGGTGCAGAGGGTTCACACGGTTGTCATCGGTGGTGGTCAAGCCGGCCTGTCGGTTGGATATCACCTGAAGCAGCGTGGTATTTCGTTCGTCATACTCGACGCACATGCGCGTATCGGCGATGCCTGGCGCAATCGCTGGGACTCGCTTAGGCTCTTCACTCCTGGGCAATACATCAGTCTCGATGGACTCCCTTACTACCCGAACGGCAAACCTTTTCCGACGAAAGACGACGTGGCTCTTTACCTGGAATCGTATGCTCGTTTCTTTCAGTTACCGGTGAAGACGAGTCGTCGGGTCGAATCCGTTCATAAGGAAAACGGAACGTTCTACGTTCGCACTTCTAATGGTGAACAGTACCAGGCTCAGAACGTTGTTGTGGCGATGGCGAATTACCAACAGCCGTACACGCCTTCCTTCGCACCGCAGTTATCCCCCTATACCGTGCAGATACATTCGCATCACTATCGCAATCCTGCACAGTTGAAACCGGGCGGAGTTCTCGTGGTCGGAGTTGGCAATTCCGGTGCGGACATCGCCATCGAAACCGCCAAAACCCATCCCACTTGGATCGCCGGCAAAGAATCTGGACACGTGCCGTTTCCCATCGACACCTGGCTCACGCGTCACGTGCTTTTCCGGCTGGTCCGCTTCATTGGGCATCACATACTTTCTCTCGGCACTCCCATCGGGCGAAAAAAGCGCCCGCAGTTTTTGCACGAGGCCACCGCGCTCATTCGCGTAAAGCCGAAGGACCTTGTGAACGCCGGAATCAAACGCGTCCCCCGCGTGGAAGGAGTTCGTGATGGCAAGCCGCTGTTAGCCGACGGCCAAACGCTCGACGTCGAGAACGTCATCTGGTGCACCGGCTACCAAACAAGCTTTCCCTGGATCCACTTGCCGGTCTTCGACGAACAGGGCGATCCGATCCACGAACGCGGAGTCGTAAACAAAGTCCCAGGGTTGTTCTTTGTAGGATTGCACTATCTCTATGCGATGTCGTCGGCCACTTTGATCGGCATCGGCCGCGACGCACAGTACGTGGTGGAGGCTCTTGCGAAAAGAAAATCCGAAGTCGCCGCCGAAAGCTTCGCGGTGGCGGTATAACGAATTGCGGAAGTTACAATGTCGGAATGAGAGAGTTAACAAGTGCTACGGGGATCAAGATCAAGGGAGTTCTTTTTCTTTTCCTTGGCTTGATCTCCTTCGCATTACTTGTCTATGAACGACTATCGATCAGAAACATCGTTCTGTTGACCATTGCGATCTGGTCGTTCTGTCGTTTTTACTACTTCGCGTTTTACGTCCTGGAGCACTACGTTGATCCGACCTTCCGCTTCTCAGGATTGTGGTCGCTCGGAGTTTATCTCGTGCGCCGGAAAAGTTGATCTCACTTCGTCCATCGTCCTTCTTACCTGACGCTCTCGCTCGCCTCTTCCGACCTTCCGCTCTCATTGCCACGCTCATCCACCGCCGACACCGAATAGAAGTACTGATGCCCGGCTTGGACCTTGTCGTCGCGGAACGACGGCGTCTTCACCACATCGGAATTGATCTTCTGCGCCTGCGCTCCCGCCTCATGCCGATACACGTTGTAGCCCGCCAAATCCTGCTCCAGGTTCGGCGCCCAAGTCAGGTCCATGAACGGCTTCTGCCCCACGCCGGAAAACACCGCCTGCAATCCCGTCGGCACCGCCGGAGGAAACACATCTTGCACATCGACATTCACCGACGCATCGTCGCCCTCAACCTCGATCGCCTCGCCCGAACTCTGCTTCACCCTTGTGACCGGCGCCACGCGATACGCATACGTCTTTTCCCACTCTGCGCTGTGATCCAGATACGACGTCGCATCGCCACCGACTTCGCCCGCCATCACCTCCGGCTTGTTCTCGCCCTCCGTCTGCCGAAACACCCGATACACATACGACACTTCTGGGTGCCCGGTCCTAGCCTCTTTTGCTAGGGCCGGATTCGCCGACACTTCCCCCCAGCTCAGTTCCACGCCATCCGCCGTGACTTTCGCCTGCAAACCCTCAGGTGCGGGAAGCGTCGGCGCCAGCGGCACTTTCACCTGGTTCGACAACCCTGCCGACCGCCCTCTTGCATTGCGATCTTCGAGCGCATACGTCGCGAAGCCCGTCGGGTTCTGCGCGATCCACTCCGGCGGAAGCGTGTCCGTGAAATCCGTCCTTCCGACAATCGTCGCCTTCGTCCAGTGCTCGACTTGCGCATCGGCCAACGACGCCACCGGTGTTCCGCAGGCATTCAGCGCGCCAGCCGACCGGCAGACTTCCGTCTGCCCCGTTTGCCGGATGTTCTCCCGATCGCTCGTCTGCGTCGGCGGCGTCCACGTCAGCGTCACCTGCGCGCCTTTCCGCTTCGCCTCCAAATCCGTCACCGGCGCCGGCAGCTTCAACGACGGCGGTTGCGGCGCCCCCGGCGTCCCGCAGCCACACAATCCCAGCAGCAATCCGCACAGCAATAAGTGCAATCTCATCGGAGCCGTTCAGATTACCATGTAGGCCCAGACGTCCTCGTCTGGGCAACGCCTTTGCCTTTTGTCCTTCCGACTTTGACGTTGTCATTCCGAGCGGCAGCGAGGAATCCGCTGTTGGGTTGCCGCCTTTCTCCGCTCCATTTACACTCTCCGCTTCGCCGGTTCCCATGAAATATTGCCTCTTCCAGCACAACGGATCGCCGCAGTACGGACTGATCGAGTCTCTCGCCGGACGCGACACCATCACGCGCCTCTTCCTGCCCGGCGAATCGCCGCTGCCCGACGAAGACTCGCGCACCGAGCGCATCCCACACGTGGCGCTCGACTCAGCTCGTCTGCTCGCGCCCGTTCGGCCGTCGAAGATCATCTGCGTCGGACGCAACTATCGCGACCACGCCAAGGAACTCGGCAACGAAGTCCCGACCAGGCTGCTCATCTTCTCCAAGCCGCCGTCCGCCGTGATCGGCCCCGGCGAAGTCATCCGACGCCCGCAGATCTCGCAGCGCGTCGACCACGAAGCCGAGCTCGGCGTCATCATCGGACGGCGTTGTTACCGTCCGCGCCCCGACGAAGACATTCGCGACTACATTCACGGATACACTTGCGTCAACGACGTCACCGCGCGCGACCTGCAGAAGCAGGACGACCAGTGGACGCGCGCCAAGGGCTTCGACACCTTCTGTCCCGTCGGCCCGACCGTCACCGACGAGCTCGATCCCTGGCAAGGCGTCCAGGTCACGT
>DASTGW010000187.1:0-4844 GCA_035718705.1 Terriglobales bacterium
GGTCAGGTTTCGGCTGATGGCGTTCTTGATGAGCAATTGCTGTAATTGCAGGTTGGTCTGCGAGACGATCAGGTCCTGGTTGCGTGTCGCGAGATCGGACTGCGCGCGCACGACTTCGATCGGTGCCAGCGTTCCAATTTCCACCTGCTTGCGGTTGTCGGCCAGGGTTTTGTCGGCGAGCGCAACCGATTCCTGTTTCACTTTTACATCTTCATAGGCATTGACCAGGTCCCAGTAGATGTTCTGGATCTGCACTACCGTCGAGATAATCTGCTGCCGGAAGGCGATATCGGAAATCTCGCGGTTGTTCTTTGCAATCGTGATATTGCGACGGTTCAGGTTCCAACCGAAACCCTGCAGCAAGTGCTGGGACACGGTCGCGCGGAAGCTGCTGCTCAAGAGTGGAATCAACGACGAGAACGGCTGGTTCGTGGTCGTCCGCGAGTTGTTGAATCCGACGGACAGGTTCGTACCGGTAGCAAAGCCCTGGTTGTAGCTGAAATTTCCAGCCGAAGAGTGTTGGAACGTAAACGGCACGCCAGAGAATGAACTCGTCGATTGAGTGGTGGTTTGTGCCAGCGATAGCGTTCCGTTCAGAAACGGATCGAACGAGGGCGTAGAAGGACCACCGCCCAGCGTCGAAGAGACGATGCCGCCGGATCCCGATCCCGCACCGCCTGCGCCCGTCGAGGTGCCGCCCGCGCCGCCGCCGCTCGCTCCGGAGCCGATGCTTCCAACGCCGCCGCCGGGCGTTCCCGATACCACGCCCGTGTTGACACCGCGTAGTGAGGAGCCGGCCTTCGCGCGAAGGATGTCCGTATCGGCCGTCGACAGATTGTAGCGTGCGATCGCGATGTCGAGGTTGTTCTCGAGCGCGAGCGCGACCGCGTCGGACATCGACAAATAGAGCTTGCCGTCGCGAATCACGGAATCAATACGTGGGCTATTAGAAAAATTCGGCGGTGGAAGTTGCCGGGCCGTGTATGGCGCGATGAAATTGAAAATATGAGATTTCGGCTTGGTGTAATCGTCGGCCGAATATGGATGCATGGTTGTCGTGGAAGGCGTGGCCGGATTGTTAGTCGGCTTGCTCTCCTGCGCTGTCCCCAATCCAGCCAGCGCCAATACAGCTCCCATCAAGGGGAGCATCTTTCTTAAATTGCTCTTCACAATAGTGCACAGTACAAAGCGACCCAAGAAGCGCATGCGCTCTTCTCCCAAAAAAAGAACTTCCTTAAGACTTGCCAATTCCTAAATGGTCAACCACGGATACGGAAAACTCAGGCGGATAGTTCAAGAAATCTGCCGAATGGGCCTCATGACCCGGGTATAAACAGGAATGGCGAACCAGTTAGTATATCTGACGAGTTCCCGATCAGATTATTAAGCGTCGATTGCAAGTTAAGATCACCCGCGCGCAACGATGAAGTTGCGCGCCAGAAGCTAAAATTGGCGACAAATTTCAAATTGGTCCTCGCCTATGACGGCACCGATTACGCCGGCTGGCAAGTACAACCCGGCCAGCGCACGGTTCAGGAAACGCTTGCCGCTGCTATCGAGCGCGTTACCCGCGAGGAAGTTACGGTTCACGGATCGGGACGCACTGACGCCGGCGTCCACGCCCTGGGCCAGGTCGCTACTTTTGTCTCGAACTCGCCGATTCCCGCTGCCAACCTGATAATTGCGCTGAACGACACTCTTCCAAATAACATTCGAGTACTCTCAGCGGAAGAAGTCGCAGAAGATTTTCATCCCCGCAAGTCAGCTAAGGCGAAAACCTATCGTTACCGAATTTATCGGGAGGCGATTTGTTCTCCTTTCCTCGGCCGGTACGTGTATCACCATCCGTGGCCATTGGACCAGGCTGCCATGATCGCGGCCGCTCCCATGGTGGTGGGCGAACACGATTTCACTTCCTTTGCGGCCTCTGATCCCGATCGACTTCGGCGTATCTCACAGGCCGAAGAGGGAGATGACGAAGCGCCCTCGAATATCCGCACCATCTTCGCGTCTAGTTTCCGGCGTGAAGGGCCTGAACTGATATACGACGTGCGAGGCAGCGGATTTCTACACCACATGGTGAGAAATCTCGTGGGAACCTTTCTGCTGGTGGGAAAAGGAAATCTCAAGCCAGCAGATATTTCTCGGATCCTGGAGGCGCGCGAGCGCTCTTCCAATCCGGGAGCGACGGCTCCGGCAAGCGGATTGGCGCTGGTCAACGTTGAATACTGAGCTGATAATTTGCTTAAGCGGAGGCGGTGATGACCAGCAGCGCCCAAGTCGAACAGCAACTTTTCAGTTCTTCCAATCCTGCCGACGGCTCCGTTGTGGGAAGCTTTCCAATCTGCACTGAGGCCGAAGTGCGGGCGGCAGTCGAGGCTGCGAAGGCCGCGCAACCACCCTGGGCCGCTCTTGGTTTGCGGCGTCGCTTAGAGATACTCGATCGCTTCCAACGATTACTGTTGCAGCGGCGCGAACAGATTGCAGAACTTATCTCACGGGAAGCCGGCAAACCGGTGGCTGAGGCGATGACGACCGAAGTGCTCGTAGTACTCGACGTCGTGCGCTTCCTGAAGCAGTACGCTTATCGGGCTTTGCGGCCCACCCGCGTAGCTCATGGCAACCTGATCCTTAAAGCGAAACGCGGAAAGATCTTCCATGAACCGCATGGTGTGATCGGCATCATCGCCCCTTGGAACTATCCGTTTTCAACCCCGGCAACAGAAACGCTGGCCGCGCTGGCCGCGGGAAACACAGTGGTGTTGAAGCCTTCTGAGTTCACTCCTGCAATTGCGGTTGAGCTCCACAAATTGCTGCTCGAAGCCGGAGTTCCCAAGGAGGTGTTCTCCATCGTCACCGGCGAAGGACCGACCGGTGCAGCGTTGGTCAATGCGCCGATCGACAAGTTGATCTTCACCGGGAGTGTCGCAACCGGGAAGCGTGTGGCGGAAAGCGCCGCACGCAAACTTTTGCCGGTGGTGTTGGAGTTGGGCGGCAAAGATCCCATGATCGTCTTCGACGACGTTGACATCGACGTCGTATCGAGCGGAGCCGTTTGGGGCGCGTTCATGAATGCAGGGCAGACGTGTCTGTCCGTCGAGCGTTGCTATGTACAACGCCGGATCTACGATCGATTCGTGCAACTCTGTGCGGAGAAGACAGCGAAGTTGAAGGTTGGTCACGGTTTAGATCACGGTACGGAAGTTGGACCGATGATCAGTGAGCGACAGTTGAGGATCGTCGAGAAGCAGGTGGATGAAGCGGTGAACGCCGGTGCACGTGTATTGTGCGGCGGCAGGCGTATGCCGGAACTGGGGCCGAACTTCTATGCGCCGACGGTGATCGTGGATGTCACGGCAGACATGAGTCTGATGCAAGAGGAGACGTTTGGCCCAGTGCTTCCGATCCTTCCATTCGATACCGAAGACGAAGTAGTCCGGCTGGCGAATGACTCAGAGTTTGGCCTGGCGGCCAGTGTCTGGACGCGGGATCGTGGACGAGGAGAACGCGTCGCTTCGAAACTGCAGGCTGGTACGGTGATGATCAACGACGTGCTCAGCTGCTTCGGCATCAGCGAGGCCCCACACGGAGGCGTAAAGGCCAGCGGGATCGGGCGCACCCATGGCCTGGTCGGACTGGAAGAACTGGTGCGACCCAAGTTCGTGGACAGTGACTTGATGCCGTCGATGAAAAAATCATGGTGGTACGGATACGGAATGACTTTCCGCGACCAGATGTTCGCCTTCTCCGACATGCTGTTCGCGCGAGGATGGGGAAAACGGGCGGCGGGGGCCATCAAGTCCACCGGGGCGCTGTTTCGCAAACAGCTGTGACGTGTAACCATGCTTCCGCCCGCGGGTTTCGCTAGAATCAACTCGCAATCTGAGAGATGAGGTCGTACCCTTGGCCACACCCGCAATGAGTCCTACGCCGCAGGAAGTCCAACAACTGCCCCACCACAAGGTGAAGATGAAGCTTCCGCTGCAGCGCTCCTGCAACGAAAAGGACGAGAAGGCTAAACTCTGCGCCGGGCACCTGAAGCGCTGGTATTACATGACCGACATACTGGAGCAGGAGTGCGGCGACGTGGAGCAGGCCTGGGGACCAGACGCCGAGGTCTATCGCTGCGAGTACTGCAAGACCCTTTATCTGCCGAATCCTGAAGACCCGAAAGGAATCAACGTAGCGGGCCGTGGAAAGGTGTCGGTGTTTGGGTTGACGGTACCACCGAAAGAGACCAAATAAACTGATTTCTGCCGGCGTAGGTCGTTAGAATCAACAATTTACGGTCAGCGTCCCCGTAAAAACGTCAGATTCAACAGCTTACGTGCAAAATAGTTAGAATCAGGAACTTAGGCCGCTGTTGGACCTTCCTGCTGACACCCACGTGCGACAATGCTGGTCAGGACGCGCTAACGCTTGCCCGAGTCACCCAACTATCTTCAAGCCATCCAAGATGGACAATTCCAGGCGCTGCTTTTTGACTGCGATGGCACGCTGGCGCACACGGCCGAGCTGCACCACCTTGCCTTGGCGGCGGCGATCAAGGAGCTCGGGCATGACATGCCCAAGCAGTGGTACATGGAACGGACAGGGCTCTCGTTGGAGCAGGTGCTGGATGAATTCGCGGAGCACTGTGGCGAGCGGTTGAAGCGGGCCAACATATCGCCGCTCGAAGAGAGAGTTTTCTGCCAGAACGCGAACATGGTGAAGGAGATCAAGGCGGTGACCTCAATCGCGCGGGAGTATGCGGGCAAGCTGCCGATGGCCGTTGTCTCAAGTTCAGCGAAAGCGATGGTGCACGCCACGCTCGGCGCACTGGGGATCACCCCGCTGTTTAACGC
>DASTGW010000188.1:0-5048 GCA_035718705.1 Terriglobales bacterium
CGGCTGGAACCGAAGCTGGTGTGCGAGGTGCAGTTCGATCATTTCTCTCAGGGGCGTTTCAGGCATGGGACGAAGTTTTTGCGGTGGCGTCCGGAGAAGGCGCCTAAGCAATGTACTTACGAGCAGCTGGAAGTGAAGAGCACGAAGGGATTGGAAGCGCTGGGGTTGAAGGTGGCCTAAAGGTGCAAGATTGCGGAGCGGAGGCGTTCCAAGTGAGCACGACATTGTGCGTCGGGCAGGGTTGATACTTCCGTTATCAGCATGGCTGGGACAGAGTGGAGCTAAGGTGGTTTGGAGCGGGTAAAATCATAGTAACTGCTGATGCCACCTGAGTAGATGTGTTGTCATCTTATTCAGCAGAAGCTCGGTTTCTAAAGTTAAGAGGTGTCATGAGGCGTTTTGCTTTTCTAGTTGGCCTGGCGGTGCTGGGCAGCAGTATGTCGTTTGCGGCGTCGCTGGGAACGACCACGCGCGCGGCGATTCCTTCGGACGTGCAGCAGATCATCTCGGTGGATTACCGGGCACTGCGGAATTCGCCGACGGCGATCCAGTTGAAGAACAAAGTGCTGCCTGACAATTTGAAGGAGTTTGAGACCGCTCTGCGCGGGATTGGGTTGAATCCGGACACGGAAGTGGAGTCGTTGACGTTTGCGTCGTTCCGAACAAAACATGGGCTAAGGATTATCGGCGTGGCGACGGGACAGTTTCCGTCGAAGAAGTTCGCCCAGAAGCTGAAGGTGAAGAAGGTTTCAGGGTCGAAGTACCGGACCGCGATCGTGTATCCGATGAACGGCGGCATCCAGATGACGTTCCTGGACGATTACACGCTGCTGTTCGGCGAGCAGACCGCGATCCATGCGGCGCTAGACGCGCGCGATGGAGAGGCCGAGAGCGTGAATAGCAATGGGAATATCGGCGACCTGATTCAGTCGGTGGACTCGGGTGCGGTGTGGAGCGTGCTGGACGCGGTTGGCACTCAGAACCTGATGCACTCGACGCTGGGCGATGCGGCGAAGCTGGCCGATTACGACACGGTAAAGAAGCGGCTGACCGGTTCTCGGTACACCATGGACTTCAACCAGGGTGTGAACTTTGACTTGGACGTGGTGACTTCGGACAGCATGACGGCGGCGACGCTGTCGTCGTTGATCAAGGCAGGCTTGCTCTTCCGCAAGATGAACGCCGAGCCGACAGAGAAAATGGCGCTGGAGAGCACAACGGTGGATTCTGACAGCGGCGTGTTGAGGCTGCGCTTCAAGACCGATGACAACAAGTTCCAGGCACTGATGAAGTCGGATTTGTTTGCGGCGGTTTCGCGGTAAAAAGTATTTTTTATTCGCAACGAGGGACGGCAGAGATGCCGTCCTTTTGCTTTTGGGGGTGACTTCCCATATCGGGCGAGTTACCGGTCGGACGTGCTGTCTGTCACAAAGGAGAATGGCAGATCGAAGTAGCATTCGCGCGAGGAGGCTCTATGAGCCTGATCCTTGTGAATGTGGTGCAGGTATTGCTGTGCATGGGACTGGCAATCCTGGTGTTGGCCTGCCTGGAAAAGCCCGTGCGAGATTTGCTTGATCGGCTGATTGGGATGCCTTCGGCGACAACGTTCTTTGTGAGAGTGCTTGGGCTGTCGTTGCTCCTGCTTGCGTTGAAGGAGGCGGTGATTTTCATCGATAAGCAGGACGATGCGTGGACGTACTCCTTCAAGTTAATGCATGGCTGGGCCGACATGATGGAGCCTGCGTATGCCGTTCTGCTGGTGTTTGCAGGGCTGATCACGGTGCTGGTTGCGGTGCTGCGGCATGGACATCAATCACAAGACGTTTCTGAACCTATGGTTTCCGCTGAGTTGGATCATCACGGGCGCGATTAGCGTTGTGGTTGTTCGCTTCCTTCGGGCACCGGTGGTCGAACTGGCAGCGAAGTTCGGAAGGCGCTTCCGTCGATTTATGGCCGTAGCGTTTCCGGCGGGAATCGTGCTGCCGGCGTTCGCGGCATTTCTGTCGGTCGGGTACCTGGAACGGGGCTGCGGCGGGTTCAATGACGCTGAAGCCGTGATCCGAGATTCAGATCAATTGTTCTATGTTGCCGAGCACGAAATGAGCCATACGGCGGAGACTCTGGCCTACGTTTTACTGGTTTGGGCCGCTATTTATGCAGTATTGCTGATCAGCTGGAAGAAATCGCACTCAACTCACAGATAAATCTTCTACTTACCACAACTATTCCGCTCTGGAATTGTTCTTGACATATGTATCCAAATGCATAATTATGCATAGTGATGCAGGATTATGCATGAGCAAAGTAATTCGTCACCAGCGCATCACGGACCTGATTTCCGAGGAGGCGATTTACACGCAAGAGGAGCTCCGTAGCCAGCTTCGGCGGAGCGGGATCCACGTAAACCAGGCGACGTTGTCCCGTGATTTGCGGGAGTTGGGCCTGGTGAAGACGGTGAATGGTTATGCATTGCCCGCGGCGGAAGAGGGCGGTGGCGCTCCGATGCCGGCATTGAATCATCTGCTGCGGGAGTTCGTGGTGGATGTGCGAGAGGCGGAAAATCTGCTGGTGCTGAAGACGACAGCAGGCAGCGCGCAGCCGGTGGCGGCGGCGTTGGATTCGGAAGGCTGGGAAGAGATTATCGGGACGATCGCAGGCGACGACACGATCCTGATTATCACGAAGTCGAAAGCGATTTGCCACAAGTTGGCGACGAGAGTCAGGGAGACCATTGAGTAAAGCGCAGCTACAGACGGCAGTGATCGGACCAACCGGGTATACCGGTTTCGAACTGCTGCAGATTTTGTTCCGGCACCCCAAGGTGAAGACGCCGTTGCTGTTCGTGCGCGAAGGCTCGGAGAAGCACGGGCCGATCGGAGATGTGTTTCCCCAGTTGAATGGGAACGGTGGCGTTCCGATGGAGCCGTTCTCGTGGTCGAAAGTGCAAGAGGCCGAAGTGGAAGTGCTGTTCCTGGCGACGCCGCATGAGTTCTCGCGGGAGTTCGTGCCGGAAGCGTTGAAGCGCGGTGTGCGTGTAGTGGATTTGAGTGGCGCGTGGCGGTTGCAGAACGCGTCGAACGTGGCTGTTTATGGGTTCAAGGATGCACACGTCGAGGAAGCGGCGAAGCTGACCAAGGAAGCTGCGTATGGATTGCCGGAGCTGCACAAACAGGCGATCAAGCACGCGCAGCTGGTAGCGAATCCGGGATGCTATCCGACGTCGATCATTCTGGCGCTCGCGCCGTTGGTGGCGGCGGGACTGGTGGATGTCGAGAGGGGAGTGATTTGCGATTCGAAGTCAGGCGTGTCCGGTGCGGGGAAGGCTCCGAAGCAGGAGACGCACTTCGTGGAAGTGGCGGACAACTTCCGCGCGTATAACCCGACGACGCATCGGCATCGCGGAGAGATTTTGGAGCAGTTGAAGCTGGCGTCGGATGCGCTGGTGTTTACGCCGCATCTGCTGCCGATTACGCGCGGCATGTTTTCGACTATTTACGTGACGTTGAAGGAACAAGCGTCGGCGGAGACGATCGAGAAGACGCTGCGTGAATTTTATGCGAACGCGCCGTTCGTGCGCGTGTTCGCTCCGCCGAAGCTGCCGGAGATCGCGTGGTCGGTGAAGACAAACTATTGCGACCTGGGATTCGCACTGGCGAAGGATGGCCGACGATTAACGCTGTTCTCGGCGATCGACAACCTGCTGAAGGGTGCATCGGGACAAGCGGTGCAAAACATGAACGTGATGTACGGATTCGATGAAAGAGAGGGCCTGCAATGAGAATCGTATTGAAAATTGGCGGAGTTGCTCTCGAGAACCAGGAGACGCTCGTGGCATGCGTGCGAGCGGTGAAGAGCCTGGTCGAAGACGGACATCAGGTGATCGTGGTGCACGGTGGTGGCAGTGCCCTTACCAGGACACTTAAGAAGATGGGCAAGCAGAGCGAGTTCGTGAACGGACTGCGGGTTACCGATGCTGAGACACGCGATGTCGCTTTGATGGTCCTCGCGGGCTGGATGAACAAGGCCCTCGTAGCGGCGCTGACGAAGGCAAACGTCCACGCGATCGGGCTCTCGGGCGGCGATGGTCCGGTGTTCCGGGCGCGCAAGCGGAAGAGCGGGCCGGACCTGGGCTTTGTCGGCGATATCTGCTCGGTGGATACCACTTGGCTGCAGGCCATTTGGAATGCAGGTGGCGTGCCGGTGGTGTCGAGCATCGCGCTCGGTACAGACGGCGAGTATTACAACGTGAATGCTGACCAGATGGCGGCGGCGTGTGCGGTTGCGTGTCATGCGCAGACGCTGATCTTTCTGACGGAAGTAGCGGGCGTGCTGGATTCGACCGGCGCTCCGATTCGGCATCTGGATCCGAAAGGCATTCAGTCGTTGATCCAGACGTCGGTGATCACGGGCGGGATGCTGCCCAAGATGGAAGCGTGCCAGTCGGCGCTGCACGGCGGCGTAGGACGCGTGCGAATTTTCCCCGCAGAGTCGGCGGCGCAACTGGCCGACTTCTACATGAAAAAAATCGACCTGGGGACGGAAGTCTCCGCAGCATAAGTGAAAAGAACAGGCCCGCAAGCCTGTCCGGAGGGAAACGTGTTGACCAAGATGGCTACGATGAAACCGATGACGAGCCGGGGACCGGCGAAGAAGACGCCGACGTTTGGCTTGAACCATCCGGATCTGCTTTCGATCCAGGAACTGACGACGGAAGAGATCGAGGGCATCCTCGAACTGACGGCGGTAGTGAAATCGCGTCCGAAGGAATTTTCGCGAGCGCTCGACGGCAAGCAGATCGTGCTGATGTTCGAGTAGCCTTCACTGCGTTCGCGCCTGACGTTCGAAGCGGGAATCCGCAGCCTGGGCGGTAGTTCGCTGTTCGTCGACCAGCGCGGTGAGCACATCGGCAAGCGCGAGAAGTTGTCGGACGTGGCGCATAACCTGGAGCGCTGGATGGACGGCATCATTCTGCGCACGTTCGAGCACGCGACCGTGACGGAGATGGCGAAGTATGCGGCAATCCCGGTTATCAACGGGCTCAGCGATCT
>DASTGW010000189.1:0-6956 GCA_035718705.1 Terriglobales bacterium
CGCCGATACCAAGGGAACCACCGAGGCCATGAACACCAAGTATGAACTCATGGAGCGCGGCGGCTACATTCCGACCGGCTACAAATTCGATCCTGTGGTTCTGAATACTCGCCTACCGTTGGAGTTCTTCGAAGCGCGCAATGCTGTGCGCATTGCGGAATCCGAGGGCGCAGAGCAGTATGCGAGCGACAGCTATCAGCATGCGGTCCGGCTCATGGATAAGGTTGATCAACTCGCCACCGACAAGCACGCGGACCGGAAAGCTATGATCGCGGTCGCGCGCGAAGTCGTGCAAACAGCAGAAGACGCTCGCGCAATCACCGTCAAGAAAATCGATGAGCAACGTCAGGCCAACGAACGTCAAGCTGCCGCCAATGCGCAAGCACAAACCCAGGCCGAAGCAGACGACGCTACGCGGCAGAAGCAGCAGGCCCAGTCGGACCAGGCAAGAGCGGAGATCGCCAAAGCTCAGGCAGAATCAGACACCGCCAACGCGCAAGCGGCGACACGCGAGGCACAAGCCGCCACCGCAAATGCTGAAGCTGCAAAAACGCAAGCCGAACTTAACGCGGCGAATGCACAAGCCGACAAGCAACAAGCTGACTCTGACGCCGCAACGGCCCGCGCCAATGCTGCCGATTCTCAGGCGGACTCAGACAAAGCGCGAGCCGATATGGCGGACAGCCAGGCTGCTTCAGCGGCCGCAGTTTCCGCGGCCCAGGCTGATGCTGATCGATCCCGCGCGGCCGCCCAGCAAGCTCAATTGAAAACCGATCAGGCCGAAACCGACAAATTGGCAATGCGCGCCAAACTGTCCGAGCAGTTGAACGCAGTCCTTCAGACTCGCGACAGCGCTCGGGGTCTCATCGTCAGCATGTCCGATGTCTTGTTCGAAAGCGGAAAGTACTCGTTAAAGTCGGGCGCTCGCGAGAAGCTGGCGAAAGTGGCCGGTATTCTACTCGCCTACCCAGGACTGAATATCGCAGTCGGCGGCTACACGGACAATGTGGGCGGCGATACGATGAATCAGAAACTCTCTGAGAATCGCGCGGGTTCGGTACGTGACTACCTGGTGCAAGAAGGGGTCTCGGCGAACTCGGTGACAGCTCAGGGATATGGCAACAGTTCACCGGTTGCCACAAACAATAACGCCGCTGGCCGCCAGCAGAACCGAAGGGTTGAACTCGTGGTCTCCGGCGAGGCCATCGGCCACCCGGTAGATGCAACCACGGGGAGCTTGCGCTAAAAGCGCCGGCGTCGAGTCGGGATTGCGACCTGAATCTCGATGGAATGGCGAGAGTTTCCTCGTGGTCTTCGTCGTTCCTGGTTTATTGGAGCGGACCGAACAAGGGATCGAAGGTCACGGGGGAAGTTCAACTCAGAAACTCCGAACGTTTTGCGAGATCGAGAAAGGAGTGAAATATGCTTGGAATCATACTGATCGTGATTTTGCTTTTAGTGCTCTTTGGTGCGCTGCCCCGCTGGTCGCACAGTCGAAGCTGGGGCTATGCCCCGAGCGGCACGGTAGGCCTGATCCTTGTCGTTGTGGTGATTCTGCTGCTCCTCGGCAGGATCTAGAGTATGCGTGACATTCCGATATTGTCCGGGGCCGCAGCGAAGCGCCGGCTCCGGTTTTCTCCCCGCGCGTCAGCGCTTCTGCTTGTAATGCTTCTGTGCAGCGGTGGCTTGTCCGCGTACTCGGTTCTGACGCATGAAGAAATTGTGGACCTGCTATGGGCTGACCAGATCCGCCCTCTCCTGCTCAAGCGATTTCCCGGACTGACCGACGACCAGATCAAAGAGGCCCACGCCTATGCTTACGGGGGAGCCGTCATTCAGGATCTCGGCTACTACCCGTTCGGCAGCCGAGAATTCAGCGACCTAGTGCATTACGTTCGCAGCGGAGACTTTGTTCGCGAGTTGATACTTGAGAGCCGGGATGTCAACGAGTACGCCTTCGCGTTGGGCGCGCTGTCGCACTACGCAGCGGATGTTGCGGGTCACCCAGCCGTCAATCAGGCAGTCGCGATCGAGTATCCGAAGCTGCGGGCGAAGTATGGCAAGTCCGTACGGTATGCCCAGGACAAGACAGCGCATTTAAAAACCGAATTCGGTTTCGACACCGTGCAGGTCGCGAAGAACCGCTACGCCTCCCAGCAGTATCACGATTTTATCGGCTTCGAGGTTTCCAAGCCTTTGCTGGAGCGGGTATTCCCGGTCGTGTACGGAGTGGAGTTGAAAGATGTGTTGACGCACGAGGACTTAGCGGTAGGTTCGTACCGTTTCGCGATCAGCCGACTGATTCCGCAAATGACCAGGGTTGCGCTGCAAACCCACAAAAAAGAGTTGATGCGCGAGACGCCAAATTTCGCGAAACAGAAATTCCTGTACCGTCTTTCGCGCTCTGGATACGAGAAGGAATGGGGGAAGGATTACGTAAAGCCCGGCGTGGGCACCCGCATCCTGTCAAGCCTGCTGCGATATATGCCGAAGGTTGGACCCTTTAAGGGACTGGCATTCAACACTCCAACCGCCAGGACCGAAGACCTGTACATCAAGAGCATCAATACGACTGTCGATCAGTACCGCGCTTTCCTCAGACAGGTGCCCACCAAAAAGTTTTCCCTGCCCAACCTGGATCTGGATAGCGGCCGGGCAACCAAGGCAACCGAGTACTCGCTTTCAGACGATAGTTATGCAAAGTTGCTGGCCCGGCTTTCAGGCGGAAAGTTCGGCCTGACGACGCCCGAACTGCGCGATAACATTCTCGCTTTTTATTCCGATCCCGCCGCTCCCATTAATACCAAGAAGAAACGCAGGGCCTGGCAAAATGTGCTGACTGAACTGGATCAACTGAAATCGACGATCCCGATCACCAGAGCTGCTGACGACGCGCAGCAGTAATTCAGCAAGTGTGGGCCCCAAGACCCCTGCTTCAGCAAGGCCGATCCCAAGTCTGGTCAATAACGATCAACTGCCTGCCACAGCCGGATTTTTCGCCTTACCCACAGTGGAATTTCGCGGGCGTGGTGCAAACATGGCTTCGCTCCGCTGAACGGACACACATACCAATTGATGTTCTTCCAAGTCGTTTCTCGCACGCTCCATATCGACGTTTCTATGGGCAGCAAGCTCGGTGCACACGCGATAATAGGGGGCAGAGCGAGCCTCAATATACTTGCCAAGCTTGGAGTCAAAAACCTGTCTTAGCTCTCGGCATTTCACGCAATTCACGTTAACCCCTTTTCTTCCGTCCTCACAGTCAACCTGCGCATGCCATGATCGGAACTAGTTCCGGACTCTGCCGCTGAGTGCGAATGGACTTGGCTGCATCTTCAGCCGTAAACTTTCCCATGACCAGTGCCAGCTTACGATCGGTGGTCATCAGGATTGGACTTCGATCAATCCGACGCACGTATTGCGGTGCACGAGTGTCGCCATAACTGACCTTCACAACAAACTTGGGCTTCTTCATAGTCTCTCCTTTTGCGCAGGACCAACAAGCATTGGAGGTTGAACGAACAAAAGAAAGAGGGGAGGCGATCTGAAGACCGGCTCCCATTCTTCGTCAGTCTCAATGGTGCCTAGGCCGCCTTGCCGTGGACCTTGGCTTCGATGGCTTTCTGACCGCCTACATTGATCTTGATTTGCTTAGGCTTTGCTTCCGCTTTCTTGGCCAGATTCACCTTCAGAACGCCCTGCTCATAATAAGCACTCACCTGGGTTGGATCCACAGAACTGGGCAGAGTAAACGAGCGTGTGAAGCTTCCGTACTGCCGTTCGATCCGACGATAGTTCTCTTCTTTCTCGTCCTTCTCTAACTTGCGCTCGCCTCGCACTGACAAGGTATTGCCGTCGATGCGGACATCGATATCTTTCTCATCAATTCCCGGCACCTCCATCTTCAGAGTGATGGCGTGCTCGTCTTCGTAGATGTCTACCGGCGGAGCGAAACTGGTAGTCATCAATGCCTCTTCCGAGGCCTCGGGGCTGTACGATTCGCGGAAGAGACGGTTCATTCGATTGAGGTGTTCGTGCAGTCCGGGAAGTTCACGGAATGGTTCCCATCGGGTCATTAGTGTCATAGCGTAGTTCTCCTTGGAGGCAATCTAAGAAAGGAAACTTCAGATGGGCTGACTTAGTTCAGAGGACCTGAAAGAGTAATCGGAAGTACTTGCTCACCTTCAAGCCTAGGCTTATGCGGTAGCACTGTCAAGTTTGCTGCGCGGACCCTCTGATGCTGGGTGGAAAGTCGCATCGGTAAAATCGCATTGCTAACAAGTGAACGGGCGGCCACTAAATGCTGACACTTCGTTGGCCGAGCGTTTTGCAAAAACTCAACTTGCCGCACTCTGGACCACCGTTTATGAATCAGGGTCCCTGATGTGCCCCGAAGGTCTGCTACGGCATTTTCACCGAGGCACGCCTGTCTTGAGTTGGATAGCATCAATTTCCGCTGCCGAGAGCCGGGAGCGGTCGCAATACCCTAAATCTGCAAGGCAGGCATCATAGTTACGTTTGTGCTCAGCATTTGCCAGGGTCTTGGCCTCGGCGGCTGTAAGTGCGGAGTAGTTACAGCTCTCCTCGCCGGCCGTGCAAGCGAGAATGTTGCGTCGGTGTTCGGAGACCGCAATTTGGGCCGTTTCGCGTGGAGTCAATCGTGAGTGGTCGCACTGTTCCCACCCGCTTTCACAATTCCACACATTGCGCTGATGTTCTGCTAAGCCCACTTCACTCATTTGAGAAGGAGTGAGCTTGGAGCGATCACAGGAACTTGTGCCGTCTTTGCAGTCCGACAAGTTTCGCTGGCGGACCGCAATACTCACTTGCCTGAGTTCAGGCGGAGTAAGCTGAGAGAGGTCGCATGCACCAAATCCATCACTGCAGTTCTCGAGGTTGCGCTGTTTCGCTGCCATTGAGGACTCGCGCGCTTCCGATCCAGTCAGCCGTGAAGGATCGCAGGAGCTGATACCCATTGCGCAATTAGAAACGTTTTGCTTGTGGTCAGCTACGGCCAAGGCAATGGCTTCGGATTCGCTCAGCTTTGAACGGTCGCAGGAATTGTAGCCGTTCCTGCAGTTCGCAACGTCGCGTTGATGCTTCGAGAGAGCCACTTCAGCCAGCCCCGACTCGCTCAATCTTGAGCGATCACAGGTCTCCCGTCCGTTCTTGCAGTCTGCAAGGTTCTGAGCGAGATCGGAGGATTGCGCACCCGCAGGAATGGGCAAGAGACTCAGGCATGCTATCTGCAGCCAAAAATATTGAGAAAAGTTAATCTTCATACTTACCCGCCCTCTCTGCAGTGATAGAACATTACGTGCCACATGAAGTGTACAGAACCAGTTCTTGCCGAGTTTTCAGATGCAAGAAATGAACGATCCACGCCACGCAGTCTTGCACCTTAGACTCGGTGAGATTCAATTTGCCAGCGATATCGCTATCGTCTAGACCTTGTCCAAGCAAACGATAAATCGGACCGAGAACCCCGGTTTGTTCCCAAAAGCATCGCATTTCAGCCTCCATGGTTGACGACCAATAGTGCATTTGCTGCCCAAGTTTCAATCTCAAGGCGGCCAGAATGATGACTTGCTCCAGCCAGCACAATTCTCGTTGCGCTTGCCAACCTTTCGCGCAGGAGAACTAAGAGGAGGGTGCTTCACATAGGCTTACTCAGTTCAGAGGACCTGAAAGAGAGAGTGGATGTGCTCGTCTCCACATTCATAGTGGCATGCTCCAACACGAATAGATGGTCTGAATTGCTCAAGGGAGTTTGCTGCGACGCGCTAGTGCAGCTTCTACTGACGAAAAACAGGCGTGAAGAGCTTCAAGAGGAGAATAGAGATAGCCTCGCCGCACTGCCCTAGAAATAGCTATGCTCGGAGTAGTTGGATCCATGCCTTCTGCCGCCAGCGATTCCTAGTATTCCGGCGGTACTATAGACCTCAGACGCTCGGCGCTCGATTCCCCTCAAGGAGTAGGGCCAGGGTTGCCACGAGGTTGCTGGCTGGAGCGCCCTTTGCATAGAAGCCGTGCGCCCTCGCCCCGGGTGGTAACTCGTCAGCGTCTCGATACGCGCCGCTCATTGCGATGGTCACGATCTGCGGAAATCGGCGCTGTACCTCCGAGAGAAGCTCGAAACCGGACATTCGCGGCATATTAAGGTCGGAGACAACTACATCGGGGATGCTTTGACTAATAAACACAATAGCCTCAAGGCCATCCTCAGCTTCGGCAACCTTGTAGCCCTCGGACTCCAGCAGCAGCGACATGGAAGTACGGATGGCTGGATCGTCATCCACAACAAGAACTTGAGCGAGGGACGCCATAGTACAACTAACACTGTTGCAAACGCCGTTGTCGGAGTCTGGTCAAAATTGAACAGTCCTCTTCGTTTAGCTTGCTAATTCGTAGTGCGAAGTTGTCGGTATGTTTTCGGAAGCCGAGATGCTTTTCTTGACTGGATGGGCGCTACCGCAACTTGAATCGCTCTCGCTGGGCGCGAAATTCACACCTGCCTCATGCTTAACGCGAAGTGCACTGCTGCCCACACGAAGTGAGGAGGATCAGACTTGGAAACGAGGATATCCGCCAGGTGCCGGGAACATACTATTTCCTCCGGTTCAGCCAACATAACAATTGGTATATTGGGCCGAACTTGTCTAATCTCGCAGGCGATTGCCGAGCCATCGAAGAGGCCTTGGTTGTAGTACTCAAGCACGATCGCGTCGACAGGGCATGTGTCTAACACTCCCAAAGCCTCATGACCCGTTGCGGCAGTCAGCAATTCGTATCCATTTTCCTGCAGTACCCGCATCCGATCCGGGTCGCGATGAATACACAGCAGGACAGGATTTGCGACCATATTGCCCTCAGGTGTACTACCGCTGGCTGGCTGGCTTCTGTTCACAATTGCACACGGTCTCCAAGGTTCTTAGCGGCGAGGAGAGTCGCCGCGT
>DASTGW010000190.1:0-2069 GCA_035718705.1 Terriglobales bacterium
CAGCGCTCTTGCAGCACGCGCAATAACTTCACCTGCATCGTCAGCGACATCTCGCCGATTTCATCCAGGAAGATCGTTCCCCCGTTCGCGACTTCGAACAGTCCGCTCTTGTTCGTGTTCGCGCCCGTGAATGCGCCCTTCACATATCCGAACAGTTCACTCTCCAGCAGCGTCTCCGGAAACGCGCCGCAGTTGATAGAGACAAACGGCTCCGCCGCGCGCAACGAGCACGTGTGCACCGCTCGCGCCACCAACTCTTTACCCGTTCCGCTCTCGCCATGGATCAACACCGTGCTGGCCGTTGTCGCCACCGTGCGCACCGTGGCTTTCAGCTTCTCCATCGCCGGGCTTACGCCCACGATGTTGTCGAGCGAATTTCTTCCTGCCGCGTCGCGCTTGAACGCGATGTTCTGTTTCTGCAGGTTCTGCGCCGTCACCGCCTGCTTGATCGCAACCTTCACATCTTCAAGCAGCCCGGGGCCTTTGCGGATGTAGTCATACGCGCCGCCGGCCTTCACCGCATCCACCGCGGCCTGCATGTCGTCGACAGCGGTAATCAAAATCACCAGCGTGTCCGGCGACACCGAATAGGCGTGCCGCAGCACTTCAATGCCATTGGTGTTCGGCATGCGAATATCGGTCACAATGACGTCGAACAGCGCCGAGTCGATCTTCTTCTTCGCCGACTCACCTGACGTGACCGTTTCCACGCGGTGACCATCTTTGCGCAGCGAGATTTCCAGCATCTCGCAAATCGAACGCTCGTCATCGCAGACAAGAATGTTACCCATGATTGACCTTCCCCAAACCAGCCGCCGCTGTCATAGCAGCCGCCGCTTCTTCTTGCGGTGCTTCCGTCACTGGTTCGGCCGCACGCTTGAAGCGAATGATGAATTCCGCACCTTGTCCCGGCGCCGACTTCACGGAAATCTTCGCGTCGTGCGCCTGCACAATCTGGTACACGATCGCCAAACCCAAACCCGTTCCGCCGGAAAATTCTGACTGAAACGGCTCAAAAATCTTTTCGATGTGCGCGCCCGCCATGCCCTTTCCGGTGTCGGCAAAGCTGACAACCCAATCCTCAGCTTCGCTGCACTTCAGCGTCACCGTCAACGTTCCGCCATCCGGCATCGCGCGCAATGCATTCTCGGAAATGTTCCAGAACACCTGCTTCAGCCGATCTTTATCCGCCACGACGCGCGCTGAATCGCATTCGAAATTACGCACGATCGACACTGGCACGCTGTTCTCATTCGCCAAGAGTCGCGTTTCGATCAACGTCAACGTGTCCTGGAGCAGCGGCACCAGCTCCACATTCGCGAACTCGTACTGCTTCTCACGGCTATATGTAAGGAAGTCAGAGATGATGTTGTTCAACCGCTCCGACTCGCGGTTCACGATGTTGACCAGCACCTTCTGCTCATCGTCGAGCGCTGCCACTTCCGACAGCACCTTTACCGAACCGGCAATCGACGACAACGGATTGCGAATCTCGTGCGCGATACCGGCCGCCATGCGACCAACCGCCGCTAACCTGTCTCGCAGCCTGACTTCCCGCTCCAGTCGGCGGATTTCCGTGAGATCTTCGAACGTGTAGATAAATCCCGCCGGACCGATGTGCGATGCCGTCAGCACTGCCGCCGACACGCCAAACGTCTTCTGCCGGCGACGGCTGTTCTCCACCACCGCGCGCACTTCCGCATGGCGAGTATCCGTCAGCGGCTCGGGCAACCGATCCAGGAACAGTTGCGACACCTGAGTGCCGATCAAATCCTTCGCCGATTTTCCCAGCAGACTCTCGGCCGCCGGATTCATCAGTCGAATCCGTCCATCGGAACCGGCGGTGATCAACCCTGTGCTGATCGATTCCACGATGTTCTGGTGCAACGCCTGCAAATCTTCCAGTTCCCCACTGGTCTCTTTGAGTTCTACGTCCACCTGACGCAGCCGCGCACTCAGGCGTCCCGCTAAATACGCAATCGCAAGATACGCGACGAAATTGATCAGGATGGTCGCCTGCAGCGACTTCAGGTCCGGCTTCACCAGCGTGTAAGACTTGATCACCTCGA
>DASTGW010000191.1:0-11974 GCA_035718705.1 Terriglobales bacterium
CGCAGTTCGGGAACGGCGGCTTCGGCGGTGAGGGCACGACGTTCGGCGTCGGCGATGCGCTTGTCGAATTCCGAACGGACAGCTTCGCGCGCCATCATGCGTCCGATGACAACGCCGATGGCTACGCCGACCAACACGCAGATGACTACCACGACTGCCTGGCCCATCTTTAATCTACCTCGGGTTTACTTAGCGCGAATCGTAACACAGGCAACCGGCGCAGCCACTCCGCAGTTCGCCTGTGTTCAACGAAACTTTTTGCTCGCGATTACGTATTTCTTTTCAGCACGTCTTTTAATCAAGCAAACGGCACGAGCGAAAGACGAGCCGGCATTCATAAAGCGATCGCGTATTCATACCTGAGGCAGGTGTCGGGCACTAAAACAAACTCATCTGCCCTGACTCACTCGCAATAGCCTCAGAAGGCTGTGCGCTCCGCCGGAGAATTTCTTCGTCGGAGTGCACAGCGTACTCTCTCCGGTCGATAATTCCGTACTTCTTCCGCAAAGATTTCATCAGCTCGGAAATGCGCTTGCGATATGCCTCGCTGACGAACGCCTTCTCGCCGAAACGCTGGCGGTACTTCTCGACGAGGTGAGGAAATTTCTCCTCCAGGAATGGCATGAACACGCTCGCCGAGCACGGCTTCAGGAAAAGCGGGTTGGCATAGATATATTTGCCGCCGACGGCGACCGTGGCCTGCACGAGCGCGTCGAGCTGCTGGAGCGAGTCGGTGATACCCGGCAGCACCGGCGCGCAGATCACTCCGGCAGGGACGCCGGCGAGGTTCAGTTCGCGGACGGCGTTCAACCGCAAATCCGGACGCGGGGCACGAGGCTCGAGCAGGCGAGCGAGATCGGCGTCGAGCGTAGTGACGGTGAGGTTCACGTACATCTTGTTCTTCTCGGCGATGCGGCGGAGGACGTCGGCGTCGCGGACGACCAGGTTCGACTTGGTGACGATGCTGATGTCGTAGCCTTCGAGGTTCGCGAACTCCTCGAGCACGGAACGCGTAACTTCGTACCGGCGCTCTGCGGGCTGATATGGGTCGGTCGCGGTGCCAATCGCTATGCCTTCCGACTTCTTGATCTTCTTCAGGTCGCGGCGAAGTTGCGGTACCACGTTCTGCTTCACGTAAATCTTCTGCTCGAAGGCGTACGGATCGCGCAGCTCCATGAACTCGTGGGTGTAGCGCGCGTAGCAGTATTTGCAGGCGAACTCGCAGCCGCGGTACGGGTTCACAGTCCAGGAGAAAGGCATCCAAGGGACACTGCAGCGGTTGAGGATCGACTTGGTGTTGATGGTGAGGAATTCGACGTCGTGGCCGTCGCGGATATGCTCGCCCTGGGCGGCGAGGCGGGCGATCCCTACGAACTGGGAGCCCGCCTGCGGTTCAGGGGGCGAATCGGGAAGCAAGGGAAGGGAGGCCATGGCAACTCTATTTCGCCTTTTCTTCGCCTAGCATAGTTCCGAAATGGGAAGGCGTCAAGTGGACGGATCAAGGAAGTCCGCGGTGCCGACTGATGCCTTACTTGTCTCGCTGCGTTTGGTTTTTTGCTTCCTCAAAGGCTCTCATGAAGACATGAAGCCGCGTTGGGTCCAGCTTTTCTAAAAATTTCCCGTCTCTTCGAAAATCGGACCCGACGATGAATCCGTCTGCCAGAGGCAAGAACTCGCGAATGTTATTGGCAGTCATGCCGGAGCCTATCAGCACGGGTAATCTGGTGGCCGCTTTCGCTTTCAAAAGGTCGAGCTTGTCTGGGTTAACGCCGGTGAACTGGCTGGTCACGATCACACCGTCGACGAGGAAGAACTCAGCTTGCTTGATCTCGTCACTGATATCGAGATCAATAGTCAGCGAATGCGAGCCGTGTTTTTTCTTAACGTCCGCGAATACCTTGATGTGCTCAACTCCGAGATCTTTTCGACGCCGCAGGATCTTTCCCGACGAGCCGTTGATGATGCCGCTGCCGCCGACGTGAGCAAAAACGTATGCCTCGACGCGGATAAAATCCAGGTCCGCAGCGGCTGCTATCTCAAGCGATGTTACATTTGCCGCCTCCAACATCTGGATGCCAATCGGACCCTCGAACATGCGACGCGCCTCGATGGCGATCCTGGTCATGAGGGCGATGCCACTCTCATCCAAGGGTGGTTGAATATACGGCAGGTCGTGATCGTTCTCGAGAATCACGCTATCAACGCCAGCTGACTTGTACAGCGCTAGATCCGACAAGGCCTGATCGACTACCCTCTGATCGTTTCCGTCGTAGAGGGGTGAACCAGGAAGCGGTAGAACCGCAATCATGGCTGCCAAGAACTTCGGTGGGAGCGCTCTCACAGTCCTGTTCATGGGTTTTCGAATGCTGCGGTTTGAGTGGACAGGATGTCAAGTCGGTCGAGCAGTCACCGGCACTCCCTTCACAGATGCGAGCCGTCGTAGCCTACCGGACAGGATGTCTCACCACTGGTGACGAAGCAAAAAAGCCACGCAAGGCGGCGTGGCTCAAGTACAACGGGGTGTCCTTAGGAGTGACGATTACGAATGACAGTGGTGCTGTTTTTCGTGCTCGCGCAAGGCCCGGAGGGCGACCGCGATGGCAGTGCTGAGAGACTCCAGTTCTCTTTGGCTGGTGGCAAATGAATGGCGCTTCGAGCGCTCCACTCGTTTTAGCGAAGCGCGCTCATACTGCTCATAGAGATCGTTCCAGGTATTGCAGAGCATTGCCTATCTAACGTATGCGGTAGCGACGGGAACTTGAAGGGAAATGCGCTTTCGAAGTGGGTTTTCGACGACCGAGTTCTGCCGAAGTGGGAACCTAGCAAAAACCTTGCCTATCGACGGGAAAACAGCCTTCCGAGGAGAAACCCAAAGATAACCATCGCTCCCAATTTTGCACGGCTCTGAATTGGGACGAAACGCGTGCCAGCGGCAGAAATCTCAATCACCCCAACGGGTTTCACCTGTACGCCTCCTCCGGCGCCGCCGCCCTGGCCGAGTCGCTGCTCGTCGGTGTTGCGGGTTGGACCTGCTCCCATGCCTCCGCCAAAGCCGTACCGGACTTTGGCGACAGGGATGATCGTCTTGCCTTCAGCGCTCACGGGATCCCCAAACACGGTTTTCACGTGAGCGCTGGTGGCGATGCCTTGTTGCAGGGCTTCAATGTACTTCTGCAGGTCCATAGCGTTATTGCGATTGCGGACGTCCGCCGGCAAAGGCTCCCATATCGAATTTACGGAATCCGGTCGGGATCTCGAACAGCGATGATGATGGTTCGCCTTCCTGGATGTTCGTCAGGTCCATTTGCATGTCCTTGCTGACGGTGCGCACGGGAAAGTGAATTTTCTTGTCGAGCCAGATGTTCATGGTCGAGTTGTCTTTTTTATTCTTGAAGAGCCACTTGTCGGTGCTGCGGCCGTTTACGGTTTCCGAACCCTGCTTCTCGCAGGTCATATCCTGGGCCTGGGCGCAGGGGTTGTTCGGATCGTAATTCTTCAGGTCCGACATCTTTGGCACGCCGCGCATACCTTGGCCGGCATGGAATTCCATGTACATCTTCTGCGACGGCATGATCATGTAGCTGGTCGACTTGGCGCTGTCATTGATGAGCACGGCGTCTTTGCCGCCCATGTTCATGTCCATGCGCATCTTATTGGTGGTGAAGTACACCTTGCCGTTCATGCTCTTGCCATCGGCCATCTTGGAAGTCATGTCGCCCGAGAACGGCGTGAAGCCGGGCATTTGAGCGAATACAGAAATTGTCAGTAGTAGAAACAGGGCCCCCATTGCGAATCGACGCATTATCCCTCCCCAAATTTTCGGACTGCGGCATGGAACAGTAGCACAACTCGGAGAGGTTTGGGATGCACCCGAAGTCACCGACCTGTTACTCTGCATAACAGTGCGCACCATACTGCTCAGCTTTCTATTAGGGCTTACCGCCGCCGCGGCTAATATCTTTGGCGGGGCCGTGATCGTAAAGAAGGACTGGGAGCGCCGCTACCTGCGCTACTTCGTCGCGCTCGGTTCGGGATTCATGCTGGCAACCGCGATCGTGGAGATGATCCCCACCAGCCTGCAATTGCGCGGTTCTGGCGCGGCACTGCTGGTGCTCATCGGATATCTTCTCGTGCACTTCTTCGAGCACACGGTCAGTCCCCATTTTCATTTTGGCGAAGAGACGCACTCGCACGAGTTCGAGCACGCGCACAAGAGCTACTCAGTGCTGATCGGGTTGACAATCCACACGTTCTTCGACGGCATCGCCATCACGTCCGGGTTCCTGGTCTCCAGTTGGCTGGGATGGATTATTTTTCTAGCCGTGTTCCTGCACAAGATTCCTGAAGGCTTCACGGTGGCCTCCGTGATGCTGGCGTCGGGAAAGAGCAAAAGGTTTGCGTGGGGCTCGTCAGTCCTACTGGGAATAGGAACCATCGCTGGCGTGGCCACGATGGCCTTAACGCGCCATGCCGTGAGCGTGGGTCTTCCGCTCGCGGCGGGAGTGACTCTGTACGTGGCGGCCTCCGACCTGATACCGGAAGTAAACCGTGAACCCGGCATCAAGATGGCGCTGGTGGTGTTCCTGGGCGTGGCGGTGCTCTTCGGCCTCGATCACCTGTTTCATGTGCATTAAAAAGCGGCAAGACGAGTCACTTTACTTCTCAACAAGAACTTCTGTTGTCATCTTCGGTTAGAATAAAGATGGCCGCGATGAACTCCCCGCTCGTTCATTCTCGCGATACTTTCAACAATTCCACCAGCGAACCCAGCCCAGAGGTGAGTAGCGGATTCTGGCAGTCGCGTACGGGAAGAATCCTGCTGGCAGTGATTGCGTCTGTCATCATTTTTCTCGTCAGTTCGGCTGCCGACCTGTTCATGTTCAAGGAGCACGAGCCGGCGCGCATTACGGTCGAAATTTCCGACGCCGTTTCCTCTATTGCGATTGGACTGTTGTGGTTTCAACTGCTGCGGATGCAGCAGCAACGGCGTGAGGACCTTCGCCGTCGCATCGAGATGATCGCCGACATGAACCATCACGTAAGGAATGCCTTACAGGTGATCTCACTCAGCACCCACGGGCGGGATCAGCAGGAGATCGCGAATATCCGCGAGAGCATGAACCGCATTCAATGGGCGTTGAAGGAAGTGCTGCCGAAGATTTAAAGCAGGTGAAACTTGTCCACTGCTGGCGAATCTACTCTGCATGGGTATAGGCAGAAGAGAATTCCTGCAGTTAGCCGCAGCGGGCTCAGTGGCGGCAGCCCTTCCACAGATCGCGACTTCTGAAGTTCGTCCCACCAAACCCAAGGCGGTTCTCTTCGATGGATTTGTAGTCTTCGATCCGCGCTCGGTTGCGGCGAAGGCGGAACAGATTCTGCCGGGCAGAGGTGATTCACTTGCCGGTGAGTGGAGAACGAAGCAATTCGAGTATTGCTGGATACGCACTTCGGCGGGACAGTATGCGGATTTCTGGCAGGTGACAGATGAAGCGTTAAGTTTCGCGAGTCATAAGCTCAAGCTGGATACCTCGAAAGCACAACGCGAACAATTGATGGACGCTTACCTTGACCTGCAACCATGGCCGGATGTGGTTCCAGCACTGAAGAAACTCAAGGAACAAGGTGTGCGGCTCGCGTTTCTCTCGAACTTCACGGCCGCGATGCTGGACACCAACTTGAAGCGAAACGGCATGCGGGAACTGTTCGACGATCATCTCACCACCGATCTTGTGCAGGCTTATAAGCCCAGCCCGCGCGCTTATCAAATGGGTGTCGACGCTTTTCAAGTTGAGAAGAAAGAACTGGTGTTTGCTGCGTTCGGTGGTTGGGACGCTTCCGGCGCGAAGTGGTTTGGATATCCCACCGCTTGGGTGAACCGAGCCAATGCTCCACTCGAAGAATTCGGAGTTAGACCCGATGCGGCAGGACAGGGCATAGATACGCTTACGAAATTTATCGCCGGAGGGTAGAGCAGTTATTTCGCCGCGTGCATGGCGACCACGCCGCCGAAGCGCCGTTCGCGTTTCTGGAAGTCGGCGATGGCTTCGAGCAGGTTGGTTCCGCGGAAGTCCGGCCAAAGAACGTCAGTCACAAAGATTTCCGAATAAGCAATCTGCCACAACAGGAAGTTGCTGATGCGCATCTCGCCGCTGGTGCGGATGACGAGGTCTGGATCAGGCAAGTCGCGCGTATAGAGATGGCGGGAGATGGTTTCTTCGTCAATCTTGAGATGATTGATTCCGCCATTGCCGGCTGCTGCATTTACGATGGACTGGAAGGCGTCGACGATCTCAAGCCGTGCACCGTAATTCAACGCCAAGGTTAATGTCATGCCAGTATTATGGGCAGTTTCTTCCTTCGCCCACTGCATGCGCTCCTGTACTTCGGCCGGCAATTCATGACGACGCCCGATGTACTCCAGTCGAATGTTATTCCGATTCATGGTGGGCACTTCTTCTTTGAGGAAGTGCCGGAGCAGCCGCATCAGGAACCCAGTTTCTGTTGCGGGGCGACGCTGCCAGTTCTCGGCGGAGAAAGCGTACAAGGTCAGCGAGGGAATACCGATGCGAGCAGCGGTCTCAACCGTGCAGCGCACAGCCGACACTCCGGCTTTGTGTCCTGCCACACGGGGCATGTGGCGGCGTTTGGCCCAGCGTCCGTTGCCGTCCATGATGATGGCGATGTGCTGGGGAAGCCTTGCAGGATCAAGACTGGCGTAGATTTTGGATTCGTTCCGGTCCAGTCCGGCGGGGATTGCCGAGTGCAAACTCTACCTCGTAAAGTGCTCCGTCTTCTGACGCTAACATACCGTGCAGGTTCTTGCAAATGCAGCAGTTACGTTGCATGGTGAGATGCCTGGCAGGAGAGACACCGACCTTGGTTTAAGGCGGATTTCCTTCGAACATGATAGAAACAAACCAGCAGCTTTATCGTCCAATTACAGGAACGTTTTCGTTTTTCCGAGATCGTTCGGCCGATGAGCCTGAGCCTCTAGCGATGGTGAGCCGTTTCAAATTCTGGGTGGTCGTGCTTTGTGTGGCGATGGTGCTTTGCACCGGCGTCGCGGAAGCGAGCCACTTTCACTCGGACGAACAGAGCTCCCATCCGGCGTCGAAGAAGACGACCGCCTGTGTCATCTGCCATATCGCTCACTGTCCAGCGGTTGCTGTTTCGGTAGTTCTGATTTGCCATCCGTTCGCGCCGGCTCTGCCGGTGGCGGCTTTCCTTCCCAGCAAGCGCATCCACCTTGAGGCTTTTGGCCTTTCCGTAAGACCACCGCCTGTTACCTGCTAGCTCGCCGCGCGATTTCTAGAGTTTCGACCTTCGGCACATAGCAGCAGGAGTAATAATGTCACACAGCAATTTGCGGTCATGGACCGCCATCGCACTTTTTTTGGTAGCCATACTTGTAGTTAACGCCCTCGCGCAGAATGCAGGAACGGTGATGGGGACGGTGGCAGATCCCACGGGAGCGGTAGTTCCTGGAGCCATCGTCACGATTAACAGCGCCATCTCCGGATACAAGCAGAGCGCCACGACCGATGCCAACGGCCAGTACAAGTTTGGCAACGTTCCTTTCGCGCCGTACACCGTTCACGTAGAGGCAAAGGGATTCAGCCATGCCGATACCAAGGGGGAGTTGCGCACCAATGTGCCGCTGACACTGAACGTTGTCCTGGAACTCAAGGAAGCCCAGCAGGAAGTCACCGTCACCGAGCAGGCGCCGCTGCTGGAGACGACTTCCTCGGGCTCCCATCACGATCTTGATCAGATCGCGATGGAGAAGATGGTGATCTCCTCTGCCAATCGCGGCATGGCTGCGATTGTGCAGACAGTGCCGGGGATCGTGCAGGACGACAACGGCCGAATGCACGCACGCGGATCAGAATCGCAGGTCCAGTACGTCGTAGACGGCGTGCCTATCACCGAGAACATGGCAGGAGTCTTTTCGACGGCGCTCAGTGCAGGCAACATGCGCTCCACTGAAGTGATTACCGGCAACGTAGCCGCCGAGTACGGCGACAAAGTGGCTGCCGTGGTGAATGTGAACACCAAGTCAGGGCTGGAAATGCCGTGGTCGGGCAGCGTGTCACTGAATGGCGGCTCTTTTGATCAGGCCGGTGCGGGGCTTGAATTCGGCGGTCACATAAAGAAGTTCGGAATGTATGTGAATTCCGACTTTAGCCGCAACAGTCGCTATCTGGATCCGCCGGAGATAGCGAATTATCACAATCAAGGCGGAACGGCACACATCTTCACGCGCTTCGACTACTCGCCGTCGACCAAAGACAATCTGCGGCTGTCGCTTTCCACCAACGGCAGCAATTTCGAGGTCCCAAACCGCTTCGACCAGCAACTCGCGGGACAAGACCAGCGTCAGCAACTGCGCGATGATTCCGAGTCGCTGGGGTGGGACCATATCTTCAATAACACGACGTTAGGGAACCTGGTGTTGTTCCGGCGCACTTCGACTTCGCGGCTGCTTGACCCGAACGATACCGGTTTTCCTTTTGTCGCGACGCAGGACCGGCGCCTTCGGAACGA
This sequence comes from Terriglobales bacterium, assembly GCA_035718705.1. GTDB lineage: Bacteria > Acidobacteriota > Terriglobia > Terriglobales > Acidobacteriaceae > DATMXP01. The sequence goes on from DASTGW010000191.1 coordinate 8,545, forward strand.
AGGTTTGCGCGCGAACCTGAGCCACGAGTTCTCGCACAACTCCTTCAAGACGGGAATTGAAGCGCACCGTTTACCTATCGACGAGGCGTTTCTGCTGGCCGCCACGGATCCCGCAATTCTGTCCGATCCCACGGACCCTGCTTCTCAGTTCACCCGCGCGAATCCGTTCGATTTCAACGACCGACGCACCGGCAAGCAGTTCGCCTGGTACGCCCAGAACCGTCTGCGCCTGGGCGGATTTACGGCTGACGTGGGCCTGCGGTATGACCACTATGATCTGCTCGTAACCGAAGATGCCTGGAGTCCGCGAGTCGGACTGGCCTACTTCGTCAAGACGACGGGAACCGTCTTCCGCGCGTCGTACAACCGAATGTTCCAGACTCCGCCGGTGGAGAACCTGCTGCTGTCGTCTTCTCCTCTCGGTGCTGTCTTCACCCAGGTGCCGAACAAGCTGATAGCTCCGGTTCCACCCGAGCGTGACAACTTTTACGAAGTTGGCGCCCAGCAGCAACTGGGACAGTACCTTCGACTGGATGTATCCCATTACGTAAAGAACATCCGCAACATCTCGGACAAGGACCAGTTCCTGGATACGGGGATCATCTTCCCGGTAGCAGTAGCGCGAGGCGATGTTCGCGGCACGGAAGTCAGGCTCGACCTGGCTCCCATTCACGGCGTGAACGCGTTCCTGAGCTACGCCAACTCGAAAGCGAATAACACGTCGCCGCTAGTTGGCGGACTCTTTCTGGGACAAACTTCAGACATCTTGCTCCTGCCTGGTATTCAGTTTCCCGCCGATCACGACGAGCGCAATGAAAGCCAGTTCGGCGCCACGTACTCCGCCAAACAAGGTTGGTGGACGTCGTTCAACGGCCGCTACGACAGCGGCGTTCCCTCGGACTTCGATCCGGCGATCTTCGCAACGCTGCCACGATCAATTCAGAAGAGTCTTGATCCGGTGCGTGGGCGTGTAAAGCCGCGGGCGATCTTCGACATCGCAGCAGGGTACGAATGTAGGCGGGAATCGCAACATCCGATCGAACTGCAGTTCTCGGTGTCGAACCTTTTCGACAAGTTCTACCTGTACAACTTCGAGAGCGTATTTTCAGGAACGCATATCGGAAGGCCGAGGGAGGTTGCGGGGAGGATCGTTTTCCACTTCAGCAGTACGAAGTCAGCTGCCGACGCCAGTGGTGGAGGCGCCCACGGGAAGTAGTCGCCGGCAATCAAAAAAGCCGAGGCATTTCTGCCTCGGCTTTTCTGCGCCAGTATGGGGGAGCAACTTGTTTGTGTGGGGCGAGCAATCCTGCTCGCCGCGGTTACGTCGTTCGCGGAACCCGCGTCGTCATATCGCGCATCTGCGTCAGCAAGCTCGACCACTGCATGCCGTTCAGCTGCGTGATGTAGGGAACCAGTTCGGCGATGAACTCGTCGGCCATGAGATCGCGGATTTCACGCTCGCGTGAGCAGACGCCGGCAAGGAGTTCCGGGACCGTCACTTCCAACGCATTCGCCAAGCGTTCCAATGACGACAGCGTGGGCGTGGCTTTCTCGTTCTCGATCTTGGAGACATAGGTGCGTGGCACCTTCATGCGCAGCGCCAACTGCCGCTGGCTGAGGTTCGCGCGCTGGCGTAATGCTCGAATCGACGTTGCAACCTGCAGATGTCCGCCGCGCGGTTCGGGCGCTGCGGGCGGGGGCGCGACGACTGGCGTCGGCTCTGGCTCTGGTTCCTCGTCTAAGGGGGTTCGGCATTTGCGGCAGCTACCGCTCATGGTGCGAAATTGCACCAGCAAACACCGGTCACATCTAACCACTTCCCGTGAATCGACGGGGGCGAGTGTTGTGGCCATGCAGGTTGTGGAAGGATGCCAGAGCGGGGCACCTTATTGAGCAACTCACGTTGTCTCAATGTTGCACAATTTATGTAGATGTACCTACAGTGTCAAGGGAAATATCGGTGAAAACATTAAAAGCTCGTTACGAAACCGGAAGATACCGGAAGATAACCGGCGAAAATAGGGAGAAAACAGGATGATGAATCGGGATTCGGCGTGGGGGTTACTCTGTGAATACACCCCCTCGGAAAGCTTGCGGAAACATGCTAGGGCGGTGGAGGCCTGCATGCGCGCCTACGCCAGGAAGTTCGGCGAAGACGTGGAGAAGTGGGGAATCACGGGCTTGATCCACGACTTCGACTACGAACGCTGGCCTTCCGCAGAAGATCATCCTTTCCGTGGCAATGAGATCCTCACGCAACTCGGCTATCCCGAAGATGTGAAACGCGCCATCCTCAGCCACGCCGACTACTCCGGCGTGAAGCGCGAGACGCCGATGGAGAAGACGCTCTACGCCTGTGATGAACTGGCTGGGCTCATCACCGCCGCTGCGCTGGTGAAGCCGAATAAATCGTTGGCCGAGGTAGATGCCCCTTCGATTCGACGCAAGATGAAGGACAAGGCCTTCGCCCGCAGCGTGAATCGTCAGGACATCATCAACGGCGCGGCCGACTTGGGTGTCGACCTCGACGCGCACATCACGTTCTGCATTGCTGCCATGCAGGGGATTGCTGGGGAACTCGGACTGGCGGGAAAAATGTAGGGCGAGCAACCCTGCTCGCCTCTTTCTTTGCGTGGCTACTGAACTTTTCGCACGTAGAAGGGTTCCACCGCCTGCTTGACGGCAAACCCAAGCACCTGGGAGGGCGCCAGGCTGAGCAGGTCCACTGATTCCACGTTGCTCAGAAAGGGGCGCATGAAATATCCGATCTTGCTGAAGAGTGCGTTGACTTCGTGGTTGGAAGGCTCGTTATCGAAATAAATGCCAATGGAGAATGAAGGTGTGGCCTCGCCGACGGCGAGCATGAAAGCGTAGGCAGCTGAAACGGTGATGTGCCGCTTGACGATCTCGCGAACGCAGTTCAACAGGGCGTCCGCCTGGACTTCCCGGGCCACTCCCACAAAAACGCGAGTGCCCGAACTGCCGCGGCCTCTCTTCGGTGTCGAAATCTGCACCGGATCCCCTTCCGAATCCATCCCCTGCAACTTCATGGAACGGATTCTATTTGGGGAAAGAAGATCGGCGAAGGTAACCAAGGAGCGGGACGCGGTTACCAGTAGAGCGAACCCTATTACCATGGTTCACGCGCACTGAGTTTAGCCAGAGCGGCTAATCATCAGCCTTGGATAATGCCTCGACATTCGCCAAACCCGATGCGAGCCGCGCCTGGTTTTTCACAATAACCGCGCAGCGTGATCTCGTCGCCATCTTCGAGGAAGGTTCGCTTCTCACCGTTCGGAAGTTGGATTGGCTCTTTTCCGCCCCAAGTCATCTCCAAGAGACAGCCACGTGATTCTTTCTCGCGGCCCGAAACGGTGCCGCTGGCAAGCAGATCGCCGGGTTGCAGGTTGCATCCGTTCGAGGCGTGGTG